>CALLVD010000023.1 GCA_938010385.1 uncultured Robiginitomaculum sp. | reverse complement strand
TTTCACAGCGCTCACCGCTTAGCCGCCGCGCTGCACCAGATTTAAAAACCGGTCTTGCAGGGCGGGATTGGATTTAAACTCGCCGGTAAACCGCGTGGTCAGGGTCGACACATTGGGCTGATGCACGCCGCGCGTGGACATGCATTCATGCACGGCGTCAATCATCACGGCTGTGCCGCGCGGCTTGAGCGCGTCATCAATGGCGGCGGCGATTTGCGCCGTCATGGTTTCTTGGGTCTGCAGGCGTTTGGAGAAAATCTCGACAACTTTAGCCAGCTTGGAAATACCGACTACTTTGTCCGTCGGCAGATAAGCAACATGGGCCGTGCCCAGAAACGGCGCGATGTGATGCTCGCAATGGGACTCCACCGCGATTGCGCGCAGGACAACCATATCGTCATAGCCGGACACGTCTTCGAACACGCGCGAGAGCACAGCCGCCGGGTCTTGGCCATAGCCTGAGAACCATTCCTTATAGGCATTGACCACGCGCTTGGGCGTGTCTTTCAGGCCTTCACGGTTCGGGTTGTCCCCGGCCCAGGCCAAAAGCGTACGCACGGCCGCTTCGGCCTCGGCTTGGCTCGGGCGCGGAAACGCCGGCACGGCCTTTAAAACAGGTTTGATTTTTTTGTCACTCATGGCGGTCTCTTTTATATCTGCCTGCCTTATATGGGATAGCGGGCCGCAAAGGCGAGTCTAAAGTGCTTACGCAGAGCCGGCATTCAAAGACGTTTAATCGCAATCAACCGGCACAGTCAGCAGGCCCCAACGCTCTATGTCGGCGGCGCTCATCCAATATATGCCTTCGGGCGGGGCGGCGTTTTTAGTGAAGGTGTAAAATTCGGAGCTGATGCCCATCTCGCGCAAAAAGGCTTCATGCAGGGTTTTATATGTGTCCCAAGACACATCCTGCGCGCCAAAGCCATACGGACTGCCCCAGCTGTGCACGCCGATGCGCGCGCCGCATTCCATGGTGCGCACGGTTCCGGCGATAAACAAATCCACCGCGCCGGAGGCTATCATGGAATCGCTCTCTAAATGCGTGGCCAATTCCGCGCGGCGAATTTTGCGGGCCACCGTGATATTGGCGCGGCTGTCTTTCGTGCCGGGCATATTGCGAAAGACCAAAGTTTTGACGTCCGGGTTATCGCGGATGAATGTCGTCATTTGCGCCACGCTGCGATCCGTCGTTGTGCCGTAGCCGAAGGCGCGCTCCCCGCGCACCTCAAACCGCAAGAGGTCCGGATCAGGCCGGCTCGCCGTATAGATAGCCGTGCCGAAGACGATGGCGAGGCAGGCAGCGAGGATGAGGTATATGCGGGTCATGAGAGGAGTTTGCCGGACGCCCTACGCGAGTCAATGCCCTCCTCCCCGCTCATCCACGCTCCCCCGTTTTCCGCATGACACACCCCGCAAAATTTCCTATTCCCTGCCCTATGACACAGCTGACCCTTTATAACTCCCTGACGCGCCGCAAAGAGCCGTTCACGCCCCAAGACCCCAAGCGCGTGACGATGTATAATTGCGGGCCGACCGTCTACAGCTACGCCCATATCGGCAATGCCCGCGCGGCCGTGGTGGCGGATGTTTTATTTCGGGTGTTGCGCCATATTTACGGCGACGAGCATGTCATCTACGCGCGCAATATTACCGACGTCGACGACAAAATCATCGCAAGCGCCAAAGAACTCGGCGTACCCATTTCCGAGATTACGCAAAAATATGCGCGCATATATAATGAAGACTTGGCTGCGCTCGGCTGCCTTGCGCCAACGCACCAGCCCAAGGCGACAGAGCATATCGGCAATATGATTGCCATGATTGAAACCTTGATTGAAGACGGGTTTGCCTACGCCTCTGACGGCCATGTGTTTTTCGATGTGTCCAAATATGACGATTACGGAAAACTGTCCGGCAATACGCTCGAGCAATTAAGAGGCGGCGACCGCGTCGGCGAAGGCGAAACCGCGCGCAAGAAAAACCCGGCCGATTTTGTGCTCTGGAAACCGGAGGCCGGCGGCGTGGGTTGGGACGCGCCGTTTGGCCCCGAAGGATCAAATATGAAGGGAAGACCCGGCTGGCATATTGAATGCTCCTCCATGGCGAAAGCCACCCTGTGCGATGATGATTACGGCAACACTATCGACATTCATTGCGGCGGCGTCGATTTAAAATTCCCCCATCATGAGAACGAAAAAGCCCAAAGCTGCTGCGCCAACGGCACAGAAAAATTCGCCAATTTCTGGGTGCACAATGAGTTTTTGAACATGGGCAGCGAGAAGATGTCCAAAAGCTTAGGCAATGTGACATTGGTGCATGACTTGCTAAAAAAGTGGGACGGCGAGGTTATCCGCCTGGCCCTGCTGAAAGCGCATTATCGGAGCGAGCTGAATTGGTCCGAGGATTTGCTGCGGGAGAGTAAAAAGAATTTGGACGATTGGTATACCATATTGGGGAAAATCGGAGGATTAAAAAGCGATTCAATTAACTTTATCGGCAATGAGGAGATTGAGTCATTAAAGTTTGACAAACACTTGCTTGATGACCTTAGCATTAATGATGGGCTGTCTCAATTTTCGGCCACCGTTAATGCTGCAAATGTTGCATTCCAGAAATATATTAAGTCAAAAACAGACGATGCATCTACGACCCTTCATCTCTTTAGACACTGGATAACTACAAACGCCAACCTCCTCGGCCTCCTCCAAAAGGACCCCGAAGAGTGGTTCCGCGGCAACACATCCGCCGGCGACGAAGCAAAAATCACCGCTCTGATTGACGAGCGCAAAACCGTCAAAGCTGCCGCCCTCGCCGCCAAAGCAGCCGGAGACAAAGCGGAAATGGGCAAGCAATTTTCCCGCTCTGATGAAATCCGCGATGAAATTGCGGCCATGGGGATTGTGCTTGAGGATCACCCGGACGGGACGACGACTTGGCGCAAGGGGTAGTCATTTAAACCCGCTCATCCCCACGAAAGTGGGGACCCGGGTATCCTCAACCCAAAAAAGCACTGCAGGTATTTTGAATTAACTCCGGAACAACCGGATCCCTGCTTTCGCAGGGATGAGCGCGGTTTATTATTAAACAATTCAGAGATTAAAATGACCGTATACGCCTCCTCCTCACCCCGCGTCTTTCCGCCTTCTCCTTGGGGAGAAGGTGCGCCGGGCGAAAATTCAAAGAATTTTCTGCAGGGCGCGGATGAGGGGATATAAACGGAACGTGAGTTTTATCGACTGAATTATGTAGGTCTTAGGTCACATTTAGTTTCCCATCCACAGACACGAATTGCCGAAACATCACTGATATCCCCTCATCCGCCTGTCGGCACCTTCTCCCGCCGGGAGAAGGCGGAAGGATGTTAAATCGCGGATAAATTTGACTTAGTCTCTTAGCCGAAAATTATTCACCTACCCCTCCTCTTCCCGCTCATCCCCGCGCAGGCGGGGAACCAGTTGCCCCAATGGAATATCCGGATTCCCGCCTTCGTCGGGATGAGCGGAATTTTGGAACTGATTTAAAGTCAAACCACCGGCCTACTCACAACCTTCCCCCTTGCCCATTTCACCGCGCGCAGTAAAAGCCCCTATGACCGACGCGCCCCAAATTCTGACCCGTACCGCCCATTACGAGGACATTGATAACCGCCTTGATAAATGGCTCGCCAATTGGAGCGGGCTGTCGCGGGTGCGGGTCAAGGCGCTGCTGGACGCCGGCAAGGTTACGGTAGACGGCAAAGTCGAAAAGCGCCCGCGCGCAAAAATACTCGAAGAAGCCGAATACGCTATCGAAGTCCCGCCGGCGGAGTCTGACCACCCGGACGCCGAAGATATCCCGCTGGATATTGTCTATGAAGACGCGCACTTACTGGTGGTCAATAAACCCGCCGGCATGACCGTCCATCCGGCCGTGGGCAATCGTAACGGAACGCTCGTCAATGCCCTGCTCTGGCATTGCCGCGACGACGCCGGAAATTCCACCCTGTCCGGGATAGGCGGCGTGCTGCGGCCCGGCATTGTTCACCGCATCGACAAAGACACGTCAGGCCTTCTCGTGGTCGCGAAATCCGACAAAGCCCATCAGGGCCTGTCCAAACAATTTGCCAAGCACACAGTCGAGCGCACCTATATTTGCTTTGCGCGGTCCGGCCCCAAACCCCGCGAAGGCCGCATTGAAACCCGCATCGCCCGGTCCAAACATGACCGCAAGAAAATGGGCGTCGTCAAAGAGCGCTCTAACGCTGATTTATTCCGCTATGGCGAACTGCCGGAATCAGAGAGCGGCAAGCTCGCCATTACCAATTACAAACTTTTGAAAGGCTTTGGTCAGCAGCCCAACACGGCCGTCGGCACGCCCATGGCGTCAAAAATTCAGTGTAACCTGGAAACCGGCCGCACCCATCAAATCCGCGTGCATATGGGCCATATCGGCTGCCCCCTGCTCGGCGATCCGCTCTACGGAAAACAGCGCGCGTTTAAAGGCATGAAAGCCGACCCGGAAGCCCGCGCACGATCCACGCTGCAAGATTTTCGCCGCCAAGCCCTACACGCCAAAACGCTGGGCTTTGTCCATCCGGTGACCAAAGATTTCATGGAATTTGACAGCGAATTGCCGGAAGACATGCAGCGTTTAGAGCAGTTTTTATCGGGGCTGAAGTAATTGCCCCCTCCCAATGAGCGAAGCTGATTGACGAGGGGGCGGAGAGTTTGCAAACTCACCTTATGAAAAACGCCATCCTCGCCCTCGACCAAGGCACCACATCGTCCCGCGCTATTTTATTTGACGCGGAGCTGAATATCCTCTCATCCGCGCAAAAGGAATTTGCGCAGATATATCCGCAAGCCGGATGGGTGGAGCATGACCCGGAGGCGATTTGGGACACGACCCTTTGGGCGGCCAAAGAAATGCTGGCCTATGCCGGGGAAAACGGATTTGAGATAAAATCTGTCGGCATCACCAATCAACGCGAAACCACCATCATCTGGGACCGCAAAACCGGCAAGCCGATTTACAACGCCATTGTCTGGCAAGACCGCCGCACGGCCAAAATCTGCGCAGATCTGAAAGCCAAGCATGGCGAGGAAGGGGTGACGGACAAAACCGGCCTGCTGCTTGACCCTTATTTTTCCGCGACCAAAATTGCGTGGATACTTGATCATGTTGACGGCGCGCGGGCCAAGGCGGAGGCCGGCGATTTAGCGTTCGGCACAGTCGACAGCTTTCTGATTTGGCGGCTGACCGGCGGGGCGGTGCATGCCACGGACGCCACCAATGCTTCGCGCACCAATGTGTTCAATATAATGACCGGGGACTGGGACGCGGAACTTTGCAAGCTGTTCAGCGTGCCGCAAGCTGTCTTGCCGGATGTGCGCGATTGCGCCGATGATTATGGC
>CALLVD010000022.1 GCA_938010385.1 uncultured Robiginitomaculum sp. | reverse complement strand
GCTAAGGTTTGCTAATGACAGTCTTAATCATCATAGTCTTAATGTTGCCCATGCCTTGGGCTATTGATTATTTCCAAAATCACTAGCCTAACATCGCAACGCAATCGCGGCGCGCAAACCCTGCAGCCGCCGGCATCACTTTGCCCTGACACATTGCCGCCCGCATCGTTTCTTGCGCGCAGCCCGCCAATCCCTTAAACCGCAATCTGCACCGGGCGCTGCCTGCGCGCCGTTTTAAGGATAACCAAAATGAGCAATACAAATCGCGGATTAGTCACAGTCTTCGGCGGGTCAGGCTTTGTCGGCAAACATGCTGTTCGGGCCTTGGTTAAAGACGGTTGGCGCGTACGCATAGCCACGCGCAGCCCCCACACGGAAGGCGACTTAAAAGTCATCGGTGCCGTCGGACAAATTCAACTGGTACAGGCTAATTTACGATTCCCCGACTCTGTCGCGCGCGCTCTGGACGGCGCCGATGCTGTGGTCAACTTAGTCAGTGTTTTGTTTGAATCAGGACGCCAGACTTTTAACGCCCTGAACGTTGAGGGCGTGCGCACAATAGCGCAAGCCGCATCAGATCGCGGCATTACGAATGTCGCGCATGTCTCCGCTATCGGCGCTGACCCGCAGGCCGACGCTGACTATTCCGAAACAAAAGGCGAAGGCGAGCGCATTTTACGGGAGATTATTCCCGGCGCGGATATTTTGCGCCCCTCCATCATTTTTGGCCCGGAAGATAACTTCTTCAATAAATTTGCAGCCATGGCGCAAATCGCGCCGGCCCTGCCGCTGATCGGCGGGGGTGAGACCAAGTTTCAGCCGGTCTATGTGGCCGATGTGGCTGACGCTATCGCCGCCTGCCTGAAATCCGGCACATCAGGACAAACTTACGAGCTCGGCGGCCCGCAAACTTACAGTTTTAAAGAGCTGCTTCAGTTCACGCTGGACGCGATTGGG
Organism: uncultured Robiginitomaculum sp.; assembly: GCA_938010385.1. Classification (GTDB taxonomy): domain Bacteria; phylum Pseudomonadota; class Alphaproteobacteria; order Caulobacterales; family Maricaulaceae; genus Robiginitomaculum. The sequence continues at coordinate 4,713 of CALLVD010000022.1, read as the reverse complement.
CGCAAGCGCTTTCTGGCGCCCCTGCCTTGGCCGATTGCCGGCCTTATCGGCTTTGCCGGGGAAATGTCCGGCCATTTGCCCTTTGTTGATCCGTTCTTGACCCGCGATCAGGTTGAAAACCTGAAGGTCGACAATGTCGTCACTGACGGCGCAAAAAGCTTTTCTGATTTAGGCATCACGCCCGAAGCACTGGAAGCAATCGTGCCGGCCTATTTGGTGCGGTTTAAAAAATACGGGCAATTTGCCCACGATTAGAGTTTAAAAAACTCGCCGGGCCGGCGAATTTGCGGCTATGTTCTTCTTAAATCCAAAAGGAGATACGCCATGACTGCCCTTAAAACTCTGTCTTTATCTGTTGCCGCGGCCTTGGTGCTCGGCGCGTGTAATGCCGCCGCGCCGAGCGCGCCTGACGTAACCCCGGCCGCATTCACGCAAGTTCTGGACGCGCAAAGCGAGGAGAGCAAAGCCCGGTATGCTGCCCGCAATCCGGCGGAAACTCTGGCCTTCTTTGGTCTGCGCCCCGGCATGAAGGTCGCCGAAGCCTTGCCCGGCGGGTCATGGGATCAATCTTGGTACACGCGCATACTCGCGCCTTATCTCGGCAGAGACGGGACGCTTTCCGGCGTCGATTATGCCGTTGAGATGTGGCCGCTGTTTGGCGGCTTCGCGACGCCCGACTTTATCGAAGCGCGCAAAGGCTGGGCTGAAAAATGGAGCGGCAGCGTGAAAGCCGGCGCGGGCGATATGGCCCCAAACGTTGACGCCTTCACCTTTTCAACTGTCCCTGACGCGGCGGCCGGCAGTTATGACGCGGTCTTGTTTATCCGCGCCATGCATAATCTGTCGCGGTTTGAAGAGGAGGGCGGCTATATGACCGCCTCTCTCGCAGCGGCCAAAACTCTGCTTAAGCCCGGCGGCATTGTCGGCGTGGTGCAGCACCGCGCGCCGGAAGAGGCGAGCGCAGATTGGGCCAAAGGCGAGAACGGCTATATCAAACAAAGCGATGTTATCGCTGCCTTTGAAGCCGCCGGCTTTGAGCTCGTCGCAAGTTCGGAGATTAACGCCAATCCCAAAGACAACCCCGCAGAGGGTGATTTTGTTTGGCGATTGCCGCCGAGCCTGTCCGGAAGCGAGGAAGGCTCTGATCAGCGCGCGGCCATGGAGGCTATCGGCGAGTCTGATCGCATGACCTTAAAATTTGTGAAAAAGTAAGGCGCTTAATGGCGGGCGAAAAAGTCCGCCATGACGGCGCGGGCCTCGGCTGCGCCATCGCCGGTCATAACGCTGATGCCGGCGGCTTTCAGCTTGGCAAGACCTGAGCCGTTTACAAGCGGGTTAGGATCAATCGCGGCGATATGGCAGCGGCTGATACCGGCTTTAATCAGCGCATCGACGCACGGGCCGCTCCGTCCGACATGGCTGCAAGGTTCAAGGGTGACATAAACATGCGCGCCGGCCGGGTCTTGCGTGCAGCTGTTAAGGGCGACAATTTCGCCGTGGGGCCGGCCGCCGGCCGCCGTTGCGCCGTGCCCGATAATTTTTCCGCCCTTAACAATCACGCAGCCGACGGACGGATTATCTGCGGTCAGCCCGTTTTGCGCGCGCGCCAAATCCAGCGCAATGTTCATAAAGGGCGAAGGCCGGCTGCCGCTCCGCCTTAAAACTTTGGGAGCGGTTTCGTCCGTTCCTGATTGAGATATTTTGCACCGATCACGTCCAGCGTGCCGTCTTTCAAATCAATCAGCAGCGGATTGCCGGTCGGGATTTCAATGCCGGGAATATCATCATCGGACACATGAAAAAGCGATTTGACCAAGGCCCGCAAGCTGTTGCCGTGGGCAGCGATAATCAGGTTTTGGCCGGCCTTAATCTTTGGCGCAATCTCGGCATTAAAGTAAGGCAGAACCCGGTCCAGGGTCAAAGACAGGCTTTCGCCGACCGGCAATAATTTCGGGTCAATGTGAGCATAACGCTTATCATGCTTGGGGTGATATTCGCTGTCTTCGCTGACCGGCGGCGGCGGCACGTCAAAACTGCGGCGCCAGATATGCACTTGCTCATCGCCGTGCTTGTCGCGGGTCTCTTGCTTGTTCAATCCGGTTAAGCCCCCGTAATGGCGCTCGTTCAGGCGGTAGTCTTTCGTGACCGGAAGATACATGGCGTCGAGCGCTTCCAATGTATACCAGAGCGTCTTAATCGCGCGTTTTTGAACGGAGCTGTAGGCCGCGTCAAAATCAATGTTTTCTGCGGCTAAAAGTTCGCCGGATTGCTGCGCTTCGGCAATACCTTTTTCCGTCAGCCCGACATCATACCAACCGGTAAAGCGGTTTTGCAGATTCCATTCTGATTGGCCGTGGCGAATGAGGGCGAGCTTGGTCATAAATATCTCCGTAATGTGCCGCACTCCTACTGCGCACGGCGTCTATTTTCAAGTAAAGCTTAGGCCCAATCGCCGGCGGATGCCTGATAAAGCGTCAGCAGGGACACCGCCGCCGTATCAGCGCGCAATATGCGCGGGCCGAGGGTGACGGGGCGCACATAGGGTTTTGATAAGAGCAATTCGCGTTCTTTATCCGTAAACCCGCCTTCCGGCCCAATCAGCACAGCTGCGGGGCCTTGCACAGACCGGCAGAGCTCATAAGCGCTCTGCCCGCCGCCCGCCTCGTCAGCAAATATCAAAGTGCGGCCGGCGTCCCAACCGCTCAAAACGGCGTCCAATTTTACAGGCGCATGGACAGCCGGAATATCAAGGCGCTCAGTTTGCTCGGCGGCCTCAATGACTTGCGCCTGCATGCGGTCAAGGCGGATTTTGGGAAATTGCGTGCGCTGCGTAATCACCGGGCGGATTTGCGCCGCGCCAAGCTCTGTCGCTTTTTCAATAACGAAATCCGTGCGCGCCCGTTTTATCGGCGCAAATAAAAGCCAAAGGTCGGGCACAGCAACGGGAGCGCGAAGTTTTTGCGTGACCGTAAGCGTCACGCCTTTTTTACCGGCGGCTGTAATCTCGGCGCGCCATTCGCCGTCATGCCCGTTAAACACGCGCACAGCGTCGCCTTCGGATTTACGCAAAACCGTGGCAATGTAATGGGCTTGGGGTTTGGGCAGGTCTACGGCCCCGCCTTCGCTCAGCGGCGGATCGACATATAAACGGGCAAGGGTGTAATCGGCTCTCATAAAGAGAAAGCCTTAGTTCATAATCCGAGGTTCGTGCGGGCTGTCGAGCAGGAAGACCGGGATGTCGACGTCATAACGCTCGCCGCTTTCGCTCTCCATGAGATATGTGCCGTGCATCATGCCGGACGGGGCCGATAAAGGCGCACCGGAGGTGTAGCGAAACACTTCGCCCGGCTGCAGAATCGGCTTTTCGCCGACAACGCCGGCGCCGCGCACTTCTTGGACTTGACCGCGGCTGTCGGCAATGTTCCAGCAGCGCTCTACGACTTGCACAGGCGAATCGCTCTGATTTTCAATCTCAACTGTATAGGCCCAAATATAGCGGTCTTCACGCGGGCTGGACTGCTCATCAAGGAAATCCGGCTCAACGCGTACGACAACATCGCGTGTTTTGCGTTCATATACATTAAACGTCACGAAAATCCCCTCAGATGCAGCACCCCCAAGTCTCTCTCAGGGTGGGCGTAACATGACGCCTTGCGCCCGATTTCGCAAGCGCAATAACGCCTGACGCGAAGACTCTTTACAGTTCTCATCAAATGACACATTTAGGAGGCTGAATTTTTGACGTTTAAAGGCTTCTATGTCCCGCGCCGGTATTTTTCCTGTTCAGCGTATCAAGACGCTCATCTCCGGCGGCGGCATCACATTTGATGCGCCCCTTGATTCCGATCAGGTGCAGCCGGCCAGCCTCGATCTGCGTCTGGGCGCGCGCGCCTTTCGTCTTCGCGCCAGTTTCTTGCCCGGTAAAACCCGCAGCGTGTCAGAGTGCTTAACCGATGACTTGGTCATGCATGAAATTGACCTGACCGCAGGCGCCGTTTTAGAGACCGGCTGCGTTTATCTCGTAGAGCTGCAAGAAGGGCTGAGCCTGCCGGCCGGCCAGTCTGCTGCCGCCAATCCGAAAAGCTCAACCGGGCGGCTCGATGTCTTTACCCGGGTCATCACTGACCGCGCGTCGGCCTTTGATCAGATAGAGGCCGGCTATAGCGGCCCGCTGTATGTGGAGATTGCCCCGCGCACATTTTCCGTGTTGGCTCATAAAGGCGAGCGATTAGTACAAATCCGGTTTCGGGACGGCGCGCCGCAAATCCTGCGCTCTGAAACCGTGTCTATTGATTTGGCCGGCATTAACGGCTCCGATATTATCGGTTGGCGCGCGCGCCGTCACGCGGGGCTGGTAAAGCTGCGCGGCCGGGACCACCGCGCCGAGGATTTCTGGGAGCCGGTCCGCGCGCGGGGCGGCCGCATGATTTTAGACCCGGAAGAATTTTATATTCTGGCCTCCAAAGAAAGCGTCTCTATCCCGATAAATGAAGCCGCCGAAATGGCGCCCGTCGCGCTTGAAATCGGCGAGTTTCGCGCTCACTACGCCGGCTTTTTTGACCCCGGTTTCGGCATAGCGTCTGCCGGCGGCAAAGGCTCACGCGCCGTGCTGGAAGTGCGCGGCCGCGACGTGCCGTTTATTCTCGAACACGGCCAGCCGGTGGCGCGCCTGGTATTTGAGCCCATGACCGACGCGCCGGACGTGCTCTACGG
>CALLVD010000021.1 GCA_938010385.1 uncultured Robiginitomaculum sp. | reverse complement strand
CCTACTCCATTAATTGACGCGCGGCGGCGCGGGCGGCGTCTGTTACGCTTTCGCCGGCCAACATGCGGGCAATCTCTTCAAGGCGGGCCTCCCCGGACAGGCGCGCAACTTGAGTAATGGTTTTATCGGCGATGACGGATTTGCTGATAAGGAATTGCGTATCCGCGCCGGCGGCCACTTGCGGGCTGTGGGTGACGACCAAGACCTGCGCCTCTTTAGACAGGCGCGACAGGCGTTTGCCCACCGCATCGGCCACGGCGCCGCCGACCCCTTGGTCTACTTCGTCAAATATCAACGTCGTGTCGGCATCCGCCGCCAGCGCCACCTTTATCGCCAGCGCAAATCGGGACATTTCCCCGCCCGAGGCCACCTTATCCAGCGGGCCGAGCGGCGTGCCGGGATTGGTGGAGACGGAAAAACTGACCGTGTCACGGCCCTGCGCGCTGTCACGGCCGGGCTCTATATCAGTGACAAAGCGCGCCTTATCCATTTTCAGCGGCGGCAGCTCCTCCATCACGCCGGCGTCCAGACGTTTGGACGCTTTCTTGCGCGCGGCGGTCAATGCGCTCGCCGCTTTGTCGTATGCGGCTTCGGCCTTGCTTAAAGCGGCTTTAGCCTGCGCCAAAGCTTCGTCGGAATTATCAATATCAAACAGGTTTTGCGCAAATTGCGCGCGCACGCCGGAAAGACCGTCTATCGTCGTATTATATTTACGGGCAGAGGCGCGCAGAGCAAACAGGCGCTCTTCAGTCTTATCCAGCGCGCCCGGCTCGACATCAAAGGCAAAGGCGGCCTCGCCGACGGCGGCGCGCGCTTCCTCGGTTTCAATAAGCGCGCGTTCGAGCGCTCCGGTCGCCTTACCCAAAGCGCGGTGGACGGAAGTGTCCCCTTCGCCGAGCTTAGCCGAGACCCGCTCAAGCCCGCGCAGCGCGCCGGCGAGCCGCGCCTCATAATCACCGCCCTCACCCATTGCGTCCTGCGCGGCCGTTAATTCCGTCAGCGCGCCTTCGGCGTTCTGTAAAAACCGGCGTTCAGAGGCCAGCCGCTCTTCTTCGCCGGCAATGGGCGCGAGGCGGTCAAGCTCAGCGATGGAGTGTTCAAAAAAGTCGCGATCATCGACGGCCTTATTATTGGCGGCGACCAAATCATCGACGCGGTCGCGCGCGGTTTTCAGAGCCGCAAAAGCCGTCTCAACGGTTTTTAACTTCGGGGCGTAACCGCCGAACCGGTCAAGCATTGCTTTGTGGGTGGAAACGTCTAAAAGCCCGCGCCCGTCATGTTGGCCGTGAACCTCCAGCACGCGCTCCCCGACAGAAGCGAGCAGTTTTACGCCGGCGGGCTGATCATTAATGTAGGCTTTGCTGCGCCCGTCGGCGTTAATCACCCGGCGTAGAAGGATGTCCTCGCTGCGGTCTGCGTCAATGCCCGCGTCGGATAATATATCCCAAATCGGATTATCGGCCGCGATTTCAAATCCGGCCGTGCACATGGCTTTATCACTGCCGGCGCGCACAAGACCCTTGTCGGACCGCGCGCCGGTCGCCATGCCGAGCGCGTCCAGTATGATGGATTTACCCGCGCCGGTTTCACCGGTCAAAGCGGACAGCCCGGCCTCGAATGTTAAATCCAAAGCCTCAATTAAGACCACATTGCGAATGCTGAGGCCTGTGAGCATGGCTTAGAACAAGCGCTCTCTGAGGCGGCGCCAATAGCCGGCGCTGCGCGGCTTGTCGACTTCGGCCTGAAGATCAACGCCGTATTGAGACAACAGCGCATAGCTGTCCCGATACCATTCGCTGTCAGGATAGTTATAGCCCAGGACAGAGCCGACTTGCGTGGCCTCATTGATAATGCCCAGCGCGACATAGCTTTCAACCAAGCGGTGAAGCGCTTCTTCGGTCTGAGATGTCGTATCATATTGATCAACGACGTTTTTGAACCGGCCAATGGCGGCCAAATGATGTTGTTGCTTTAAATACCAACGCCCGACATCCATCTCTTTGCCGGCCAGATGGTCATGTGTCAGTTCCAGTTTTAAACGGGCATCGCGGGCATAATCGCTGTCAGGGTAGCGGCGCACAACTTGCTGCAAAGCGTTTTCCGCCAAAACAGTTGTGCCTTGGTCCCGGCCCACATCAAAGATTTGGTCATAATAGCTGATGGCGATCAGATAATAGGCGTAAGGCGCAGACTTGTTACCCGGATGGAGTCCGATAAACCGCTCCGCTCCGGCGATAGCTTCTTCGAAATTACTGCTTTCATAATTGGCAAATGCTGACATCAGCATGGCACGCCGCGCCCATTCGGAATACGGATGCTGGCGCTCAACTTCATCAAACAGCAGTACGGCTTCGGCCCATTGGCGATCTTCCAGCTTTTCAAAGCCCTCATTGTAAATCGTTTCGGCCGGGCGCTCGATATAAGCCAATTCCTCTTTTTTATCCTTACCGCCAAAGGTGGAGCAGGCCGTCAAAGAGCCTGCGCTCATTGCGGCGATTGCGCCCAAGGCGACGAAACGGCGGAGATTAAAAGGCATAAGCATAACTTTCACACAAGGCAGTTACCCGCAGCGGATTCGCTGCGCGCAAATATCAGGGTTAAGTCTTACTGTTAAGCGGTGACGTCTTCAAGGATTGATGCACGCGGAAGTGTGACGAAATCTTCATCCGCGCCGCTTTCACCGGAGGTCAGAACGGCAAAGCGCCAGGCCTGTGGATCCGCAAACAAAGCCGTCAGCAAAGCGTGGTTAAGCGCGTGTCCCGATTTTGACGTCGTCACGCGCGCCAAAAGCGGGCCGCCGACATAAAGGTCACCGAGCAAATCCAGCGCTTTGTGGCGAACAAACTCATCATCAAAGCGCAGGCCGCCGGGGTTTAAGACCTTGTCACCATCAACGACGATGGCGTTGTCATAAGATCCGCCTTTGGACAGGCCGGCGTCTTGCAGCGCCGCAACCTCGTGCAGGCGCGCAAATGTGCGGGCAGAAGCCAGGCGGTCACGGAAACTGCGCGTATTGGGCTCAATGACCACGGATTGCTGCCCGATGGCGGCGTCCGGAAAATCGATAGACACGTCAAGGCACAATGTCTGTGCCGGCTCTATGCGGGCGCGGGCGCCGTTCAGTTCAACATCGACGGTTTTAAGCACTTTAATGTAGCGACGCGGCGCAGACTGGCGATTAATACCGACCTGCTCAATCAGTTTTAAAAACGGCTCCGAAGACCCGTCAAGCGCAGGCAGTTCTGACCCATCGACATCAACGTAAAGATTATCAATACCGGCAGCCGCCAAGGCCGCCATTAAATGCTCCGTCGTGGCAATGCCGACGCCGGCCGCATTAGACAAGGTCGTGCAGCGGCTGACATCCGTCACGTTTTGCGGGATAGCCGCAATCGCATTATCCCGATCATCAATATCGGTGCGAATGAAGACAATCCCCGTCCCTGCCGGCGCCGGCCGCATGACAAGGCGCACGCGCTCTCCGCTGTGCAGCGCGATCCCTGCGCACATAGCGGGGCCGGCCAAAGTGGCTTGACGACGAACGTGGTGATGGTTGAGTGGGCGCATGCGGGGGCTCTGCTTTATGATTAACAGCCTCTCCTTCTCACAACCGGGCGTCAACGGAAAATGAAGCTGTGTTTCAATATGTTACGCTTCGCCGCTCGGCTTGTTCCACATTACGCGAATGTCATGTTTGACCTGCGGAAATTCATGGCTTTTTAAGGCGAACGCCGCAACAGTTCAGCCAAGATATTCAACGAAAAACAGGACTCTCATGTCAGCCGAAGCCCGCAATTGGTTTAACGCCCTATCACCCTATCGCACCGCAAAGAACGGACGCGCAATATTTGAACTTTTGATTACTCTAATTCCGTTTCTGGGGCTGTGGGCCGGGATTTGGGGGCTTCTGCAAGCCGGGCACTATTGGGCCGTCATCGGACTTATCCCGGCAGGCGGATTACTGGTTCGCCTGTTTATTATTCAACATGATTGCGGGCATCAGTCGTTTTTCTCGGGCCGCCGCGCCAATGACTGGACCGGGCGCTTTATCGGCATTTTGACCCTGACACCTTATGACCATTGGAAGCGCGGACATGCGCTGCATCATGCGGGGTCCGGCAATCTTGACCGGCGGGGCATCGGTGATGACATTTTGACGATGACTGTTGAAGAATACCGCGCCCTGTCTGCGTGGGGCCGGTTTAAATACCGCGTTTATCGCCACCCTGTTGTTATGTTCGGCATCGGGCCGGCGCTCGTCTTTATCTTTTTCCATCGCATACCCATGGGGGATATGAAAAAAGGCAAGCCTTGGGCCGGCGTGCTGCTGACCAATGCCGGCGTCGCCCTGCTTTACGCGCTCGTCATTTGGGGGGTCGGCTGGAAAGTCTTTTTGCTGATTCAGGTCCCGACCGTACTTGTCGGCGCAACCATTGGCGTCTGGATGTTTTATGTGCAGCATCAATTTGATGAAACTCATTGGTCGCGAACGGGAGAATGGGACCGCAAGCACGCCGCCCTGGAAGGCAGTTCATACTACGCCCTGCCCGCGCCGCTTATGTGGGTGACCGGCAATATCGGCATTCACCATGTCCATCACCTGTCATCGCGCATTCCGTTTTACAATCTGCCAAGCATCCTTAAAGCTTATCCGGAATTGACGAAGGTCGGACGATTGAATTTTACGCAAAGTCTTAAAACCGTCAAACTCGCCCTATGGTGCGAGACCACTAAACGCATGGTCAGTTTTCGTATGGCAAAGACGGCCTGTTAGGGGTATCAAAAGATGCACCGCCTGCATCGATAAAATGTAGAAGATTATGAGGCCCGTATATGTCATTGATATTTAACAGTAAAACACCTGAATTGAACGGCATTTATGCGGCATTATTTGATGCGGGTGAAGAAATTTATACGCATTTGCAAAAAGGCGCAGGCCTTAAATTTGCGGCCACGGGCAATGAATCCGGCGATGATCAATTAGAACTCGACATCATCGCCGATGAAGCTTTTTTCAAAACTTTGTCCAAGGACGCCCATGTCCGTTACGTCGTTTCCGAAGAACGCCCGGGCCTGTCCAAGCTTTCGGACGGTCCTTACTCTATTGCGCTTGATCCTCTCGACGGATCAAAATCTGCCCTTATCGGTATTCCGTCCGGCGCGATTTTCGGCGTGTTTGAAAATGCAGATGAAGCGAAAGACTTTAACGGCGGCAATATAATCAGCGGCGGTTTTTTCGTTTTCGGCATGAACTTAGAAGCCTATTTCGCCGACGGTCCGGACGTCTACAAAGGCCTGTTTAATCAAGCCGCCGGCACATGGGAGATCATCCCCATTAAAGACCCGATGCCGAGCACAGATATTCTGGCCATTAACGGCGCCAATCAACTCGTATGGGATCAGTGGCTGCAAGACCATTATCTGTCCCTGCTCGACACGAAAGGCGGCACGGTGATACCGCACAATATGCGTTGGTTTGCCTCCATGGTATCGGACATGAAGCGTATGGTTATCCAAGGCGGAATTTTCGCCTATCCCGGCGCTAACCGCAAAGGCTATGAAAAGGGCCATTTACGCCTTGTTTATGAGGCCATCCCTATGTCCTTTTTAATCCATGCCATGGGCGGCAGCTCAACAGACGGCGATCAGTCTTTGTTGGCAAAGCCGGTCACCGACCTGCATGAAAAAACGCCGGTCTTTATCGGAAACAAAGACAAAATGGACGCAATCGAAGCGGCCAAACGGGGCGGGTAAAGTCCCGCTATAGGCGCGCCGCGCCAATTATGAGTAGGATTATGCAATACCTACGCCTGCGAAACTCAATAAGGTCCGCTGCGATAGCTTTCGTTGCAACGCTCATTGCGGCATGCGAAACGCTTTCCCCGGCTTCGATAGACGCGCGATATGCCGAGGTAACAGTCCCCTACCGCATATCGGACGCGGGGCATTTTTTGATTGATGTTTCCGTCAATAATGCATCCGCAGAGCCATTTATAATTGACAGCGGCGCAACCATTTCTGCGCTTTACGCGGCGACAGCTGAAAAGGCCGGCCTGATTGCCGATGACAACAAAATCTCTGTCGCAGGATTGGTCGAAATCGGACAGCGCCAAACAATCTCAAATGTCAGTCTTACCATAGGGAAATCAAGCCGGAGTTTAAGCCGCATGGCGGTCTTACAAAATCCCGACATATCCAATGACGCAGCGGGCTTATTGGGAACAGATTTTCTGTCGTCATATTGCCTTATATTCAACCGTCAAACCCAAACAGTAAGCTTTTTAGACGGCAAAACACTCAATAAATCCGCATTTTCGGGCTGGCGGCGCATCTCGCTCAGCCCAAGTCCTGGCGGTTATGATGATATTGGGCTTTATTTTGCGAAAACACGATTAGCGCTCGTCCGCGCGCCTGTGCTGATCGATACGGGCTCAGATACTAATTTTGTTAATTGGCCTCTGGCGGAAATGGATGACGAAATCCGAAAGATGAAGCGCAGTTTGAATCGCGCTGTTAAACTCCAAGGGGCCTTGGGAACAACAAAGCTGCGTATGCAAACCAAATTCTTTGACGTGACATTGGGCAATCAGAACTGGCCGGTAATCCCCATAGTAATTATGGATTTCGACACGCTCGCGAACGTCGCCCCTGTTAATGCCCCCATGATGGTCGCCGGCGCCGCAATGTTCTCCGGCCGCACCTTCGCGTTCGATTTCGCCGGAGGCGCCATATATATTTATCCTGAACACGCCGCCCCTCAGCCGGAGAGGTAACGTAAATCGGACAAAGGAACTATCAACACGCACGGGCGTTGGAATAAAGCGTCATATTCTACGCTCTGCATTTCGCAGCAAAATTTGGGAGGAAAGAATGGGTTTCGAGAGTTTATTGGTATTTTTATTCGTCGGCGGCGTCGCGGGCTGGCTGGCCGGATTGATTGTGCGCGGCGGCGGTATAGGCCTTATCGGCAATATTGTCGTCGGTGTCCTTGGTGCTTTCATCGCCGGATATGTACTGCCCAAAGTCGGATTTGCGTTTGGCGGCGGCATTATCGCGTCAATTTTAAACGCTATGATTGGTGCAATCATACTGCTTGTCATTGTCAGATTGATCCGCCGCGCATGATGAATGCAGTGCTCTGAAACAAAAACGGCCCCTCAAGGGGCCGTTTTTTTATGCTGATTACTTATTCTGTCGCCTTAAAAAGCTCGGAATTTCCAGCTCGTCGTCGACATTCGTGCCGAATAAATCACCGGTCGGACGCGATTGCGGGGCCGGCTGGTGACGTGGCGCGGCCGGACGTGGCTGCTGCTCTTTTTTACGGCCCCAAAGACCGAATGTGTTGCGAAAGACCGATTGCTGCGCCGCAGCCGGGACCGGCTCAGGAATTGGCGCGGGTGCAGGTGCAGGCGCGGGTGTTTGCGCTGCGGGTGCCGGCGCGGGCGCCGGGGCGACAGGTTGGGGCGCAGGAGCTGGCGCAGGCGCAGGCTCTTGGATATGCTGCGCGTAGGCCGGAGCCGTCGCAGCAACGCTCGGCGAATAGGCGGGACGCCCAGGCGCAGGCGGCGGCGTAAACGCGGCAACAGGCTCCTGTTCGGCCTCAACGTCTTCTTCTTCATAATTGGAAATCGGCGCATTGTAACGCTGATAACTGCCGCGATCGTCTTCTGCTTCGCCTTCAAGCGCGTCAACGCCCGTCGCAACCACGGATACGCGGACAATGCCTTCCAAATCAGGGTCAAGCGCAGAGCCGACAATAATATTGGCATATTCATCGACCTGACCGCGAATAAGGCTCGCCGCCTCGTCGACTTCATAAAGCGTCAAGTCTTTGCCGCCGGTAATGTTGATCAAAACGCCTTTTGCGCCGCGAAGCGACACATCATCTAAAAGCGGGTTGGAAATAGCGGCTTCAGCAGCTTCAACGGCGCGGCGCTCCCCTGTGGCCTCGCCTGTTCCCATCATAGCTTTGCCCATTTCACTCATAACAGTGCGAACGTCGGCGAAATCGAGATTAATAATGCCCGGAACGACCATAAGGTCAGTCACAGAGCGCACGCCGGAATGCAGCACTTCATCAGCCAGACCAAAAGCGTCCGTCATCGTCGTCGACTCGGTCGCAATACGGAACAGGTTTTGGTTCGGAATAGTAATCAGCGTGTCGACCATAGGCTGCAGACGCGAAACGCCGTCTTCGGCCAGGCGCATGCGGTTGCTGCCCTCGAACTGGAACGGCTTTGTGACAATCGCGACAGTCAGTATGCCCCGTTCACGGGCTGCGCGCGCGATAACAGGCGCTGCGCCGGTACCGGTGCCGCCGCCCATGCCGGCCGCGATAAAGAGCATGTGTGCGCCGTCAAGCTGCTCAAGAATTTCTGCCATAGAATCTTCGGCGGACTCTTCGCCGATTTCAGGACGCATGCCTGCGCCCAAACCTTCGGTAATATCACCGCCCATTTGAATGCGACGATCGGCCCGCGAGAGCGCTAAGGCTTGCGCGTCAGTATTGGCAACAACAAATTCGACGCCGTCAAGACCTGAGGCGATCATATTGTTGACAGCATTACCGCCGGCGCCGCCGACCCCGATTACGACAATACGCGGCTTCAGCTCAACAGATTTTGGGAGGGATAAATTAATAGGATTAGACATGCGCCGGGTCTCTTTTGTTGTGTGTTTGGACTGAACCTGACGCAAAACCTTTAAAGCCCTGTTAATTATAACGCGGTGAATCAAAAATTAATGAAAAACTCTGTCAATTTTCACTGTCACCCTCAGACACTGCATCATCACCGCCTTCGGACTCAGGTTTGGCAGCATCTTCATTCCATTCGTAAATTCCTGTGATCAAGCAGGATTCAATATCCCGTGAGTTTTGACCGAGGGCCGGCAGGATTGTATTAGAAACCACGAGCTTGTCACCGCGTGTCAAGCATCCGCCCCGTCCGTCAACGCCCAACGCCAGAGCATCTTGCAAATCAAAGCATGCTCGCGTGGTCAGCAAATATTCGCTGCGGCCGCGCCCCTCAATGATAACGGAGTCGCGGGTTGTTTCGCGAAAACTGTCAATCTCAAACCCGTAACAGGCAGAACTCACAGCCTGCCCCAATCGCGGATCGCCCTCATATTCGGCGAAGTTGCGCGGGGTTTCCTCGCCTGTGCTTGCGCAGGCTGATAAGGTTGCTGCGATGAGTACAGATGCAAAAACAGATAATTTCATAATAAGCTCCTTTGCGCCATTATAGCACAAGAAAGACAAATCAGAAATTTTCCTTCAGCCAGTCAATTGAGCGCCCAAGCGAATTGCCGGCATAACGGCGGCGGCGATATTTGCGCCCGGACAGATCAGGCGCGCCGCTGACCGCGTCCGTTCCGGTCATAAAGCTGTATTTAATCAGGCCTGCAGCGACAGCAAAGTCGGGGCCGGAAGCTGTTTCGGACAGGCCAAGCACGCCATGAGGACGTCCGACCCGCACGCGCTTGCCGAAGATAATCCCGGCCAGTTCTGCCGCGCCGGAGAGCTGCGCTGCGCCGCCGGTCAAAACGATACGGCGGCCGGCGTATTCATCAACGCCGGCGTTTTTCAGCCGGTCACGCAATATCTCGAAAGTCTCTTCCAATCGTGAGCGCACAATGGCGGTCAGCAAAGCGCGGCTCTCATTATGGGACTCGCCGTGCTCCCCCATTGGCGGGCAGGATATCATTTGAATATCATCGCGAGAGCTGCCGAGCGCAGAGCCGTAAAGTGATTTAATCCGCTCCGCTCCGTCTAACGACGTGGTCAGGCCACGCGCAATATCGGTCGACACATGCGCCCCGCCAATGCCGACAGCATCGGTAAAAATCAGGCTGCGCTCGCGAAAAACAGCCGCCGTGGTCAGGCCTGCGCCCATGTCAATCACGGTTGCGCCCAAGTCCAGTTCATCATCGACCAAGGCGCCGTAGCCGGCCGCCATCGGCGTGGCCGTGACAGATTTAATGCGCAGATGACAACGCTGCACGCAGTGCGCCAGATTACGAAGGCCGCCTATGCCGGCGGTTACAAAATGCATATCAACACCCAGACGGGAGCCGAACATTCCGCACGGATCTTGGATGCCCCGCGTATCATCAACGGACCAGTTAAGCGGCAAGGCGTGAATAATTGCCTGATCAGGCTCATCAAATTCTGACAAAGATCCGGCCAGAACACGTTTTTTATCGCGGTCGCCGACTTCCCCGCCTGAAAACTTCGTGTCCACTGTCAAATGCTGGCTGGCCAGACTGCGCGTTGACACATTGACGGTAACAGCGGAAATCGTAAAGCCTGCGGCCCGTTCGGCCTTCTCTACGGCGCAGCGAATGGCGGTCTCGGCTGCGTCCATATCGACGACTGCACCGCATTTAATCCCCGCGCTCGCATGGCGCCCGACGCCGAGCAATCGCACGCCGGTATCCGGCTCAAACACGCCGATAAAACACGTAATTTTGGACGATCCGATATCAAGGACAGCGGAAACTTCACCTTTTCTTGCGCCCCCTTTCGGTGCGGATTGCCCCACAATACCAAATGCCATGATCTACGCTGCGCCCCTCTTGCGGCGCGATTGCGCGCGCGGACGCAGAACCATCCGGCCCGCATTGCGCAGGTCGACGATTTCAAGATCCATATCCAAAAGCCTGTGGCTCTCTTGAAGCCTTTCAATGCGGGCCAAAGCCTCTGCTGCGCCAATCTCAGGTAACATGAGGCGCGGCGCGCCGTCTTTCAGCGTGATATCCCAACGCCGGTCCGCGACGCGCACAATGGCGGATAAGCGCTCTGCCACCTGCGGACTGCGCGCCAAGGCGTCATAAATCTCTTGCGCTTTCGGCGCAGCATTCGCGCCGACCACTAAAGGCAAATCGGAAAAATCGGCCGCCGCTGCGGCCTCTATAATCAGGCCCGCTGAGTCGACCACTTTTACCCGGCCGTTTTCCTGCCACAGCGCAACGGGCTCACGTTCAATGATGTGAACAACAATACGGTTTGGCCAAAGGCGGCGCACCATCGCATCGTCAACCCATGACAGGCGTTGAACTTTAATCTGCGCTTCGCGCATGTCGGGAGAAAACAAATACTCTCCCGGGTAAATGCCCAGCGCCGCACGGACTTCGTCTTCGCGAATGCGCCCTTCGCCGATAACATCAATGCGCTCGACAACAAATCCCATAGCGACGAGACGGCCCTGAACCGCTTTGGAGCCGATATCGCGCACTTGCGGCATGAATCCGCCAAGCCATAATCCTAAAAGAATAACCGCGAACAAGCCGGCCGTAATTGCCATCGCCATACGCATAGCGGCATGCCGCGAGTAGCTCGCCGCACGCATCTGCCCCGCAATCCGATTGCGGACATGCGCCACAGGCGCCATCGCGCCGCCTCGCAGCGCAGAAGCAGATTTACGCGGGGCCGGTTTTCTGCGGCTCATCGGGGCCATGATGCATCCTCAACTATCCGGCGACAAAGCCGGGAAAAACTGATCCCCCGCAAAGCCGCTTGCTCAGGCACAAGCGATGTCGGGGTCATTCCGGGTTGAGTATTGACTTCAAGCATTACGACTTTTTTAACAATATCCGTTAAATCGGCATTAATATCGGAAAAAATGAAATCAGCCCTGCTGACGCCCCTGCATCCGAGCGCTTGATGGGCCAAAGCCGCCCATGAAAGGCATAATTCACGCACATCGTCCGGAATTTCCGCCGGCAATATATGCGTGCTGCCGCCTTCTGAGTATTTGGCATCAAAATCGTAAAAATCATTTTTAGGCTTAATCTCTGTGACATCCCAGGCCTCGCCGTTCATGACAGATACGGTCAATTCGCGCCCGGGCACGAACCGCTCGCAAATGACAAGCTCGCCCATACCGCTATCTTCCGCCATCTTTGCCGGCGGCGCGTCGCCTTCGCGCACAATGTAAACGCTTTTACTGCTGCCCTGCCCGTTCGGCTTTAAAACATAGGTCGGCTCCATGGCATGGTCTTTGGCGGCGTCAATGCGCGGCACCAACAGACCGTCCGGTACGTTAATGCCGACATCGCGCAAAACAGCTTTGCTGCGGTGCTTATCCATCGCCAAAGCTGACGCCATCACGCCGCTATGGGTATACGGCGCGCCGAACATATCCAGCACGCCCTGAACGCGTCCGTCCTCGCCCCAATCGCCGTGCAGCGCGTTAAAGACCACATCCGGATCTGCGGCATGGAGCTGCTCCCAGAGGTTGGGGGCCACATCAATGCGGGTGACGTCATAGCCTTCGGCCGTCAGGGCATCCGCACAAGCCGCTCCGGAGACCAGCGAGACTTCCCGCTCTGATGACATACCGCCATAAAGGACAGCTACGCGTAATTTGGTCATGTGAAACTCCCGTTGGAATACGATATTTGCAAGTCTCGCCCTCTCCCTAAGGTGTTTTCCAACCAAAACACCAAGGGAGAGGGTGCGCGAAGCGCGGGTGAGGGGAAATAACACACGATTGACACGTCGGAACTCAAATTTAAATCGCCAGAAACGAATCCAAACCCCTTCGTTTCCGATATCGCATCTTGGCGAAAGCCTTCAGCAGTATGTCCCCTCATCCGCCCTATCGGGCACCTTCTCCCAAGGGAGAAGGCCGATACATCGATAGTCCGCATTTCGAAGATCACTTCACCCCAATCCGTTTAATCTCCCAATGCAAATCCACCCCCTGCGATGTTTTCACCTTTTCCCGAATTGTGTCGCCGAGCGTTTCTAAATCACCGGCCGAAGCGTCACCGGTATTAATCATAAAATTGCAGTGCTTCTCGCTCATCTTCGCCCCGCCGACCGTAAAGCCTCTCCCGCCGGCATCATCAATAACCTTCCACGCGCCCCGTCCGCCGGATTGGGTTTGGTCGGGGTTTTTAAATGTCGAACCGCCGGTTTTCTCCCGTATAGGCTGGCTGTCTTCGCGCCGCGCCGTAATCGCGTCCATGCGGGACGTAATGGCCTCCGAGTTGTCAGCCGTTCCCTGAAACAGAGCGTCAATAAAAATCAGTTCATCCGGCGCGTCGCTGTGCCGGTACGCATAGCCAAATTCTGAAAGCGGCATCACGCAAATGCGTCCTTGCCGGTCGATGGCGCGG
Organism: uncultured Robiginitomaculum sp.; assembly: GCA_938010385.1. GTDB lineage: Bacteria > Pseudomonadota > Alphaproteobacteria > Caulobacterales > Maricaulaceae > Robiginitomaculum. The sequence continues at coordinate 24,741 of CALLVD010000021.1, read as the reverse complement.
GCTTCCACCAAAATATCCTTGGTCTCCCCGCCATAGCACCCGGCGTTCATGCGCAGCGCGCCGCCGATTGTGCCGGGAATGCCGGCGTAAAACTCAAGCCCGGCAATGCCGGCTGCAGCCGCCTTTTTCGCGACTGTCTGATCAAGCGCCGCCGCACCGGCGCGGATTTGGTTGTTCGGCAGCGCTTCCACTTTGCCAAAGGCCGGGGTCAGCCGCACGGTCACGCCCGGCAAGCCGCCATCGCGGACAATGACGTTACTGGCCGCGCCTAAAATCTGCACAGGAATATCGCTCGGCAGAGCGCCTAAAAATCGTGACAGGTCTGCAACATCTTTTGGCAAGAACAAGACCTGCGCCGCCCCGCCAACCCGCAGCCATGTATAAGGCGCAAGCGGCGTGTTAAACGACATGCGCCCGCGAACGGGCGGCATTCGCGCGGATATGTCGGGAAAGCTCAAGCGGCTAAACCTGCGCCAGTTTTTCAGGCAGCTCCGCCGCCCATGCCGTAATATCTCCGGCGCCGAGGAAGACAACCGTATCGCCCGCCTCTAAATGGATGATGAGTTTTTCCGGCAAGCTTTCGCGCGTAACCGCAATCGCGTTTCGATGACCATGACTGCGCAGGCTATCAACAAGGCTGTCGCGATTTATGCCCTCTGCGGGAATCTCGCCGGCAGCAAAGACCGGCGTGACGCAGACCGTATCGGCATCATTAAAACAGGTGGAAAATTCTTCAAATAAATCGCCGAGACGGGAATATCTGTGCGGCTGGACAATGGCGTGTACTTTGCCGTCGGTAACCTCGCGGGCCGCTTGCAGGACGGCTTTAATCTCAACCGGATGATGGCCGTAATCATCGATGATTTGTACGCCGTTCCAATCGCCGACTTTGGTAAAGCGGCGCTTTACGCCTTCAAAGCTCGCCAGCCCCGCGCGGACCTGATCTTCGGATGCGCCAAGCTCGCGCACCACGGCGACCGCAGACAGGACGTTTTGCGTATTATGCTGGCCGGCCATAGGCAGGAACAAATCGCTCCATTTGTCTTCAATGCCGTCAACAGAGCGAAACACCACATCAAAGGTCGTGCCGCCGCTGCCGGCGCGTAAGTTCTCCGCCCGCACATCCGCCTGCGGATTAAAGCCATAGGTGATGACCCGGCGATCCGTAATGCGCGAGACAAGCGTTTGCACTTCGGGATGATCAATGCACAAAACCGCAAAGCCGTAAAACGGCAGGTTTTCGATAAAGGTATCAAACGCTTTGCGCAAAACATCAAAGTCGCCGTAATGCTCCATGTGCTCAGGGTCGATATTGGTGACAACAGCAACGGTCGGAAAGAGCTTCAGAAACGAGCCGTCGGACTCGTCGGCCTCAACTACCATCCATTTGCCTGCGCCCAGTTTCGCATTGGAGCCGTAAGCATTGATAATCCCGCCATTGATAACCGTCGGGTCAAACCCGCCGCCTTCCATCAGGGCTGCAATCATGGTCGTCGTTGTCGTTTTGCCGTGAGTGCCGCCAACCGCCACCGCCCATTTCAAGCGCATAAGCTCGGCCAGCATTTCGGCGCGGCGCACGACGGGAATAGAGCGCGCGCGGGCTTCGACCAGTTCGGCGTTATCGGGCTTAATGGCTGACGACATAACAATAGCACCGGCGCCGTGAACCTGTTCGGCCTTTTGACCGATAAAGATATTTGCGCCCAATTTGCGAAGCCGCGCCACGTTGGGATTTTCGCGCATATCACTGCCCTGCACCGTATAACCCAAATTGAGCATAACTTCGGCAATGCCGGACATGCCGATGCCGCCTATGCCGACAAAGTGGATGGGGCCGGGTTCAAATGGCAGGCTGGGTTTCATAGCGGGCTTTCTTAAAGCTTTGCTTCGCTCAGGCCGCGGCTCCGACAGCACTTTGGACCAGCTCGGCCAAGGCTGTTGTGGCATTGGGGCGGGCGGCGGTAAGGGCAGCGCGGGACGCGGCAGCGAGGTAAGTCGAATCACGTAATCTCTCCTCAAGACTATTTTTAACAGCCTCAGGGGTAAACCGCGTTTCGGGCAAAACATCGGCGCAATTACGGTTTTTAAGGGCCGATGCGTTGACCGTTTGATGGTCATCCATGGCAATGCCGAGCGGAACGAGCAAAGACGGCAATCCCATCAGCGCAATTTCGGACACGGACGACGCGCCGGCGCGGGCGACAATGAAATGCGCCTCGCTTAGGTGAGTGTGAATTTCAGAGAAAAACGGCGCGCACAATGCGGTAATGCCGGCCTCTTGATATATATCCGTTGCGAGTTTCATGGAGCCCTCGCGGGTTTGCTGCACAACATTCAGGCGCGCGCGCAAATCATCCGGCAGAAGCGCGCAAGCCGCCGGCACGGTCTCGCTGACCAAGGTCGCGCCAAGGCTCCCGCCGACGACCAGAAGATTAATCGGCCCGTCATCGCCCGGCGGCGCGTAGGCCCGCTCACTTGCGCTGACAATCGCGTCGCGCATCGGATTACCGATGGCCTGCCAATTTGACCCGGCCGGCAATTTTTGCAGCACATCAAAGCCGCTTGCGACAACACTCGCTTTTTTTGCAAAGACGCGGTTTACCCGGCCCAGCACCGCATTTTGCTCATGCAGCACGGTCGGCACGCCCAGACGCTGCGCCGCGCGCAGGGCCGGAAACGCCGGATAGCCGCCAAAACCGACAACAACATCCGGCTTCCACTGCCGGATAAACTGTCTCGCCTGCCCGATACCGCGTGCCAGCTTTAACATGCCGCCGGGAACTTTATGGGGAACGCGCGGCGATATGGAAGCCGCGAGAACTTCGATAATCGGCTCGGCCGGAATACGGCCGGCGTGCTTGCGCCCGCGCGCATCCGTAATCATCGCTATATCTGCGCCGCGCGCTTTGAAATGCTCTGCCAAAGCCTGAGCCGGGAACATATGACCGCCCGTGCCGCCGGCTGCGAGGAGGATACGCACTTATGTATCTCCGTAGCCGTAAAAGCCGGGGCGTCGGCGCGTAAACGCCAATATCAGGCCGACTGAAAAACTCATGGCGAGCATAGAGGAGCCGCCTGAGCTGATAAACGGCAAGGTCATGCCTTTGGGCGGTACCATGTTCAAATTCACCGCTAAATTAATAACGGTCTGAACCCCGATCATGGTCGCCAGACCCGCTACGGCCATTTGCGCAAAATGGTCATGCAGGCGCAGGGCTTTGCGAAACGCCTGAAACACCAAGGCGGCCAAAACCGCAATCAACAGGAAGGAGAGGATAAAACCGAACTCTTCGACCGCAAGGGCAAAAATGAAATCTGTATGGGCATCCGGCAAGCGGCGGGACACTTCGCCCCCGCCGGGTCCTTGGCCGAATATGCCGCCATTGGCAATGGCTTCAAGCGCTTTGTCGGTTTGATACGTGTCACTGCCTTCCGGGTCTAAAAACCGCTGAATACGCGATTGCACATGGGGCAGCGCGAAATAAGCGCCCACGCCCGCCACCATAGCAGACAGGCCCAGACCGATAATCCAAGCGGCCGACAGTCCCGCATAAAAAAACATCGCCCCGAATATCACGGTCAGCAGAAAGCTTTGCCCGAAATCCGGCTGGCGAATAAGCAGCATAATCAGCAGTAAATACAGGCCCAAAACAAAGGCCATGCCGGGAAAACGGATATCGCGTTTACGATGGGCAAACATCCACGCGGCAAAAACGATAAAGCCGGGCTTTGCAAATTCGGAGGGCTGCAGCGACAGGCCGGCGAACCGAATCCACCGCGTCGCGCCTTTCACTTCTGTGCCGATAAACGGTATCAGCATCAAAGCAATTATAGAGCCGAGCAGCGCCAGAACCCCTATCCTGCGCGCATTGGTCGGTGACATCAACGATACAATAATCGCGCCGGTCACGCCCATGGCGACAAAGGTAAAATGGCGCGAGAAAAAGTAAAACGGATTGCTGATGCCCAGTTTTGCCGATGCGTTCGGACTGGCCGCCATAGACAAAACCATGCCTGCCAAAAGCAGCACAATAAAAAGGCTGACCATGACGCGATCAACGCTGCGCCACCATTCGAAGACCGGATTTTTATTGGTGCGATGGGCGGTTAAAATCATGCGGCTGCACCCCCGGAAGCTTTGGCGGCCTTTTCGGATTCAAACAATGCAATGATTTTGCGCACTTGATCCTTAAAAGCATCACCACGAATTTCGAAATTTTTAAACTGATCAAAACTGGCGCAAGCCGGCGAGAGCAAGATAACGGGGTTTTCAGATTTTCCTGACAGCGCATCGCGGGTTGCGCAAAGCACAGCTTTTTCCAAATCCCCGCAATTTTTCGCCGGCACTTTATTCTTTTTCAAAACCGCCTGAAAATTCTCACCTGCCTCGCCGATTGTGTAGGCGCGCGATATGTTTTTAAATTGCGCGGTCAGCGGCGCAATGCCGCCGTCTTTGGCTACGCCGCCGGCAATCCAGTAAATATTGCTGTAAGATTTAAGGGCCTGCAAAGCCGCGTCCGCATTGGTGGCCTTGCTGTCATTGACGTAGCGCACATTGACGACTTTACCGACGCTCTCCATGCGGTGAGCGAGGCCGGGAAAAGACAGAATAGCGGGCGCGATCTGCTTAGCCGAAATCCCCAGCGCCCGCACGGCAGCATAAGCAGCGGCTGCGTTCTGGCCATTATGCGCGCCTTCCAAAGCTTTTGCGTTTTTAAGGTCGCAAATCGTCTCAACCCGCGCGCCCATAGCGCAAGACATTTTGCCTTTAATCACGGTCACGCCGCGCCCCAAAGACCGGCGGCCCGAAATCGGTACGATGCGCCGTCCGTTGCTCGCAATCAAATCTGAGCAAATGCGCTTCCCGGCGTCATCATCCACGCCGATAACGACGGTGTCGTTTTTGATTTGATTGTCAAAAATACGGCGTTTGGCCGCCTCATATCCGGCCATGTCGCCGTGGCGGTCAATATGATCAGCAGTCAAATTTAAAAACACGGCGACGTCTGCGCGCAGGCTTTGCGTGCGTTCAAGTTGGTAAGATGACAGCTCTAAAACGTAATGGCTGCCGGAATGAATTTCATCAAGGTCGAGCACGCCCCGTCCGATATTACCGCCGATTTGCGCGTCGCGGCCGCACTGCGCCAAAATATGACCGGTCAGCATTGTCGTCGTGGACTTGCCGTTTGTACCGGTAATCGCGATAACTTTCGGGCGGCGCTCCGGCGCGCGGGCGGCGACTTCGCGGGCAAAGATTTCAATATCGCAAATAATCGGCACGCCGGCCTCATCTGCGCGCTGCGCGCTCCAATGCGGCTTGGGCAGTTTGTGCGGCACGCCCGGGGACAGCACAAGCGCGTCAAATTTTGACCAATCCGCGGCCGTTAAGTCTGTCAGCTCCACGCCTTGGCTTTGCGCAAAGTCGCGACCTGCCGCCATATCATCCCAAGCGGCAACCGTCGCCCCGCCGGCCGTAAGCGATCGACACGTTGTTATTCCGCTTCGGCCCAATCCGAAGACGGCAATATTTTGACCTTTAAACGTATGCGCGGTGATCATGACTTACCTTAGCTTTAATGTGGACAGGCCGATGAGGGCGAGGATGACGGCGATAATCCAAAACCGGATAACGATGGTCGGCTCGGCCCAACCTTTTTTCTCAAAATGATGGTGGATAGGCGCCATGCGAAACACGCGCTTTCCGGTCAGTTTAAACGAAGCCACCTGCACGATCACGCTGACCGCTTCGAGCACGAACAGGCCGCCGATAATGGCCAGAACGATTTCATGCTTTGTCGCTACGGCTGCGCTCCCCAAAGCGCCGCCCAGGGCCAGCGATCCGGTATCGCCCATAAACACCATGGCCGGCGGGGCATTATACCAAAGAAAGCCCAGCCCCGCGCCCAGCAGCGCGCCGAGTACAATGACAATTTCCGCGCTGCCGGGCACATAGGGTATCCCTAAATACCCGGAATAAACAGAATTACCGACCAGATAGGCAATCGCGGCAAAACTGGCGGCGGCTATCATCACCGGCACAATCGCGAGGCCGTCCAGACCGTCTGTCAAATTGACGGCATTAGACGCGCCGACAATCACAAGGCAGCCGAACGGTATAAAAAACAGGCCGAGATTTAAGGTGAAATCTTTGACAAACGGCATAGCCAAACCGGTATTGAACCCGGCCGGTCCGGCCGTTGAGCGCACGCAAACATAAACCGCGGCGGCGGCTATCGCGAATTCCAAAACCAGTTTAATGCGCCCGTTCAATCCCTTGGGATTTTGCTTGGACACTTTCATGTAGTCATCAACAAAACCGATTGCCCCGTAGCCGATGGTTACAAGCAGAACGACCCATAAATACGGATTGGTCAAATCCCCCCAAAGCAGGCAGGAAATGACCATAGAGACAAGGATAAGCAGGCCGCCCATAGTCGGCGTTCCCGCCTTGGCAATAATGTGCCCCTCCGGTCCGTCTTCGCGGATGGGCTGTCCTTTGCCTTGCTTGGCACGTAACACATTGATTAGGCGCGGCCCAAAGACAAAGGCGATTAACATGGATGTCATCACCGCCCCGCCTACGCGAAATGTAATGTAATTAAACAGGTTAAACAGTTGAAACTGCTCAGAATATTCAGATAGCCAATGATAGAGCATCAGGACGTGCCTTCTTTTAGTTTTTTAACAACGGTTCCCAAACCCACGGAATTGGATGCCTTGAGCAGCACCACGTCTTTGTTTTTAATTTCAGTTTTCAAGGCAGCCATGACTCCGTCCGCGTTATCGCAATGCGGGCCTTTGTGAGTCGGCAATAACGCGCCGCGCAAATTCTTCATTAAAGGGCCGACTGTAATGATCTTTTCAAAGCCGGCAGCCAGCAGCGGCACGGCTAAACCTTCGTGAAGGGCAGGCCCTGTTATGCCAAGCTCACCCATATCGCCGAGTACGGCAATTTTGCGGCCTTTAATTTGCGCAGCGGCAGCGAACGCAGCCGCCATTGATGTCGGATTCGCGTTATAAGCTTCGTCGATAACCGTAATGCTCTTGCCGCCAAATTTTACTTTAAAGCTCGCCCCGCGTCCGTCGAGCATCGGCATAGAGGCCAGTCTTTTGCGGGCCTGCGCGGCAGGCACTTTGCAAAGCTTTGCGACGGCTAAAGCAAAGGCTCCGTTTAGGGCATGGTGGTCGCCAATGTTTTTAAGCTTTAAGGACGGGTCAACGTCATCAGCGCCCACGCCGATTATTGTCAGTCCTTTTGCGCGGGCACGCTCGGATAAGAATTCAAAGAAGTCATCATCTTTGGGCAAGACGGCAATACCGCCGGCGTTCATCCCGTCGAAGATTTCTGCCTTGGCCGCTGCGATGTCCGCTATGCCGTCAAAATGCTCTAAATGCACAGCCGCAATTTTCGTAATGACGGCGATTTGCGGGGCTAATAGGTTTGACAGCGCCGACATTTCACCGGCGTGGTTCATGCCCATTTCAAACACGCCGAATTTGCTCTGCGCCGGCATACGCGCCATAGTCAGCGGCACGCCCCAATGATTGTTGTAGGACTTAATCGATTTGTGTGCGCCCTTGCCGAGCGCTGCGGCGATCGCTTCTTTCACCGAGGTTTTTCCGACGCTTCCGGTGACCCCGATGCGCAGCGCGCCGCTGCGCGTGCAAGCCGCCCGGCCAAGATTTTCCAAGGCCGGCAGCGCATCATCAACTTTCACTGACGGCACATCGGAAATCGCGCGCGCCGATAACACCGCAGCGCCTTTCTCCAATGCCATGGGGATGAAGTCATGACCGTCGCGCACGTCCGTCAGCGGGACAAAAAGCTCACCCGTCTTAATTTCGCGCGTATCAATGGACACGCCGGTTACGGTCCAATTACCGTTGGCATGCCCGCCTGTCGCGGCGGCAATCTCTGCGCTCGTCCAAAGGCTCATATTAAAGCCTCCAGCGCAGCTTTTGCCACATCAACATCCTTGAACGGGATGACTTTGGTGCCGACGATTTGCCCGCTCTCATGGCCTTTGCCGGCAATAACCAAGCAGTCGCTTTTTTTCAGCATAGCAACGCCGACGGCGATGGCCTCGGCGCGGTCACCGATTTCAACCGCATCAGGGCAGCCCGCCATAACGGCGCGGCGAATGGCGGCGGCGTCTTCTGTGCGCGGATTATCATCCGTCACGATAACATCGTCTGCGAGCCTTGCCGCGATTGCGCCCATTTTCGGGCGCTTATCCGGATCGCGGTCGCCGCCGCAACCAAATACGACGATAATGCGTCCCGCCGTATGCGGACGCACGCCGCGCAGCAGTTTTTCCAGCCCGTCCGGCGTATGGGCAAAATCAACAAAGACCGGCGCGCCGTCTTTCGTCATGCCGGCGCGCTCCATGCGGCCGTTCACGCCCGTCAGTTGCTCCAGCGCTTTGAAAGCGACATCCGGCGCAACCCCGGTTTTCATCGCCAGAGCCGCAGCGCTGACAGCGTTTAGAATCTGAAAATCACCGGCCAAGGGCAGCTCTATTGCTACAGGCTCGCCGTTATAAATAAGCCGTAAGCTCTGGCTCGCGCTGCGCGGCGTGACCTCGGCAATACGCAAATCTTCGCCGCTATGGCCGACCCGCATAACGTCGAGGCCGGACGCCTGCGCGAGCTTAGCCATGCGCTGTCCATACTCGCTGTCGACATTCATCACGGCCGGAATTCCCTTGGGCGCCAAATGCGTAAACAGGCGGGCTTTCGCCTCAAAATAAGCCTCGAACGTTTTATGATAATCAAAATGATCTTGGGTCAGATTTGTAAAGCCAACAGCGGCGAGGCGCGTGCCGTCAAGGCGGTATTGATCCAGCCCGTGGGATGACGCCTCCATTCCGCAATGGGTCACGCCGGCCGCTTTTAAATCTGCCAAAGTTTGCTGTAAGGCGGCCGCGTCCGGCGTCGTATGGGACAGCGGCGTCACGCCGGCGTTTGTGGCAATGCCTAACGTGCCGAAACACGCCGCATTCAGCCCCGCAAAGTCCCATATTTGACGCAGAAACTCGACGGTTGAGCTTTTGCCGTTAGTGCCTGTCATGGCGACAACCGTTTCCGGCTGCCCGGGATAGAGGCGCGCGGCCAGATAGGCATAAGTCTCGCGCGGATTTTTAACGCCGATATAGGGCACGTCAAAATTCCCCGGCCCCTCTTCCGATAATATGGCCGAGGCGCCCGCTTTAATCGCCGCCGGGATATAGTCGCGGCCGTCGGAGACGCTCCCGCGCAGCGCAGCAAACAGACTGCCCGGCTTTACCGCCCGGCTGTCCGCGGTCAGGTGGGCAATATCGGGATCACCCGCGCCTTCCGGCAAGGCGATTGTGGCAATCAGTTCAGAGAGCTTCATGGCCGCCCCCCTGCCCGCGACGCGACCTGCGTTGTATCTTCACGCCTTAAACCCAGAATTGACACCATGCGCGAAATCACAGCGCCCGCCGTCGGCGCAGCGTTCCAGCCGGCCGTTGCATAACCCCACGTGCCTTCCGCCGCTTGCGGCTCGTCATAGGTAATCAGGATAAGGTATTTCGGATCTTCATAAGGGAAGGCAGAGATAAAAGACGTCACCAGATTGTTTTCCTGATACCCCGCCTTACCGCCCGGCTTTTCTGCCGTTCCGGTCTTGCCCATAACGCCGTAGCCGCGCACAGCAGCATTGCGCCCGGTTCCGTCCGTCACGACATAGCGCATCATATCGGTCATTGTGCTTGCGGTTTGCTCGGTCATAACGCGGCGGCGCGGGCGCGCTTTGCCGGGGCTTTGATATTCCAAAGTCGGCGCGATGTACCAGCCGCCGTTAAACAGGGGCGCCGAGGCTGCGGCTAAGGCTAACGGCGTCACCGACAGGCCATGTCCGTAAGACACGGTCGCCGTCGTCAAATCCTGCCATTCGCGCGGAAGCTGCGGCGCCGCGCTTTCGGCCAGTTCAATCGGCACGCGGTCAAACAGGCCGAGCTTGCGCAGGAAATCGCGCTGACGCGCTTCTCCGACGCGGGTAGCGTAAAGGGTCACGCCGCGATTGGAGCTTTTGGCCAGAATATCAAACATCCCCGCCGGCGCCTTAAGCGGGTGATCGTCTTTAATCAGCTTTTTGCGAATAACGATGGGTTTGTGCACGGGCATTTGCTCATTGGGGTCAATGCCGGCTTCCAGCGCCATGGCGGTCGTCAGCGGTTTAAATACGGAGCCCAGCTCATAGGTCGACATCGTGGCGCGGTTAAGGCGATCATTGGGCAATGCTGTGCCAAATCGGTTGGGGTCAAAATCCGGCTTTGAAGACATGGCCAAGATTTCGCCGGTCGTCACATCCATGACAATGCCGGCAACCGCCTTTGCCTGAAACCGCTTCATGCCGGCGCGCAACTCATCATCCAGCGCGTGTTGAATGCGCATGTCAACCGACAGGCGCTTCGGCCCGGAGTTGTCAGCAGATAATTGCTGCTCGAAGGCGCGCTCTGCTCCGGCCGCGCCGACCAAATCAACATTGGTCCAGCCCAGAACATGAGACGCTAAATGGCCGCGCGGATAAATGCGGCGCGGCTCAATTTCAAATTCCAGACCCGGCATGCCGAGCGAGAACACGGCCTGACGCTCACGCGGAGTCAGATTGCGCTTTAGATAAACCTTGGATTTATCAGATGTCAGCCGGCGCTCTATGTCGGCAGGATCCAGATCAGGCAGAGCTGCCGTCAGCGCCTGCGTTGTTTCAACGGGATCCCAGATTTTGCCGGGCACGCCATAAAGCAAATAAGTATCAAGCGTGGTCGCTAAAATCTCATCATTACGGTCTAAAATATCGGCGCGGGTCGCCAGATCATGCGCGCGCGAGCTATATGGCTCCGGCGCGGCGCGCAGCACGGAGACTTCAGCCAGTCGCGCCATCAATAAAAACAGCGCCAAGCCAAAGGCCAATACGCCGATAATAATGCGGGTGCGGCCCGCGGTTATCGCCGCATATTCATAATCTTCGACCGTGACCCGCTTGGCGCCGACCACGCCTTCATCTGCATATTGTCCGTTCATGGCGACACCTGCTCAGGCACAGCGCGCAGCGGAACCCGCACGACAACATCATCCAGCGTCAAAATCTGATCCGGCTCTGTAGGACGCAACCCCAAATGCTTGGCCGACAAATCTGACAGACGTTGCGGGCTCTCCAAATGAGCAATTTCGGCCTTCAGCACGGCGATAGCGGCGCGCTCTTGCTCAAGCGTGCGCTCCAGGCGCCCTGCTTCTTTTCCGGCGCTTTGCGTGCGCGCGGAGATCAGATAAAGCCCGGCAATCAAGCAAAAGCCGAGGACAATCAACAGGAAAGAGCCAAAACGCTTCACTACGCAGCCCTCCTGACACAAGCCGCCAAATCATCCAGAGACGGCGCGCGCGGGAGCAGCTTTTCCTCATCAGTCGACCACGGGGCAGCATCCGTTCTGGTCGCCACACGCAGCTTAGCAGAGCGGGCGCGGACATTACTGCCAACCTCCCCTTTGCCGGGCTTACGCGCAGAGCGATTGCCGAGCGTGAAGCTTGGCGGCACGACGTCAGAGTCATCCGGCGGCAGGTAGCGCGAGCGGCCGGCCGTTTCACCGGCGCGGCGGCGCAGGAACGCTTTGACGATTTTATCCTCGAGCGAATGAAAAGACACGACGGATAAAATACCGCCGGGGGCCAAAACCTGCTCTGCCGCCAGCAGGGCGCGGTAAAGCTCGCCCAGCTCGTCATTGATGAATATACGCAGCGCTTGGAAAACACGTGTGGCCGGATTGATTTTTCCGCCCCGCCCCAGCGCGTTCGCGATAATCTCCGCCAAGCCGTCTGTCGTCGTAATCGGCTCAATCTCGCGGGCGCGAACAATGAAGTCAGCGCAGCGGCGCGCGCGGCGCTCTTCGCCGTAAACCTGAAAAATGCGGATTAAATCTTCATGGGGCAGATAGTTCACCGCGTCCGCCGCCGTCAGGCCCGCGCTCGCCATACGCATGTCCAGCGGGCCTTCGCGCATAAAAGAAAAACCGCGCGCAGCCTGGTCCAGCTGCATAGAGGACACGCCGATATCCAGCACGATGCCATTTATCACCCGGCCGCCGGCCGCAGCATCCAGCTCAGAAAATGCGCCGGCGTAAAATGTGAAGCGATCACCAAACTCGGCCTTAAACGCCTGCGCCGTTTTCGCCGCCGCCGGATCGCGGTCAATGGCGATGACGCTCGCCCCTTCAGAATCCAAAATGGCGCGCGTGTAACCGCCCGCCCCGAAGGTTCCGTCGATAAAGGTCCCGCCGCGCGGCGGCTCCATAGCGCCGACCGCTTCGTCGCGCATCACCGATATATGCGGCGCGCCGCTCATGTGTCGCCTCCGGACCGGCGGGGGCGCATAAGATGACGGCTTGCCTTGGCAAGCTCTTGGGCTTTCGCCAAATGCGCCCCGTAAGTGTCTTTGTCCCAAATTTGAAATCGGCTGCCCAGACCGACAAACGTCGCACTTGCGCTGAGGCCCGCATGTTCAGCTAATTCTTTAGGGAGAGTCACGCGCCCGGTGGCATCAAAAGACAGTTTTTTCGCAGCGCCGAATAAGGTGTGCTCAAACGCCAAACGAACGTCGTCAAAGGGGTCCATATCGTTAATCATCGCGCCGTAAGACTGAAGCAGCGCCACGCCGCCGCCTTCCAAATAAGGGCCATCCACGCCCGGCCAGATGACAATGCCGTCAAAAATTCCGCCCGTGACTTCCGCGCGAAAGTCTGCCGGCACCGATAAACGGCCTTTGGCATCCAGCGTGTTCGTCGCGGTTGAAATAAACATGGCGTTATCCCCTGACGAAACTTCCCCGTTGTCGCCATAAAATTACCTAGCATGGGATTTCATGGGTTTCAATGCCAATTTTAGGGAATGAGTAACCATAATCATTGTTTTTCATGGGATTGAGAACACTTAATCAGAACGAACCCGGAACGTGAATCGCGCCCTGCGGAGCCCGCCTAAGGAGTCTGGAAGATTATGGTTAGTAAGGCGTTAATAGATGCCGGCCGGCAATTGCACCGAAGCGTCAGCCCTGCGCGTCTAAAAATTCCGATAAGAGGGCGGCATAGCTTTGCGCATTATCACCCCAATAAGGCGTGACCTGCATCAGCGCAGAATAGACGCCGTGATTGATTATCGATTTCGGTGAAGCCGTCGGCGCGCGCAGCGCGTTATATTGCAGCCAATAGGTAAAATGCATAGCCAGCCGTTCAGACAGGGCTTCGCGCTCCCCTTCTCTGAAAACCAAATGGCCGTCACCCTCAAGGCGAGCCAAGAGCGTATCGAATGTGCGCTGCTTAAGCGCTAAAATACGCGAAAACGGCGCAGCCAGATCCGGGATACGCGCCAAAATAGACGACATATTGCCGTAGAAAAACCGAAAATCCCAAATCTCTTCAAAAACGATATAAAGAAAAATCCAGTTATCTTCGACCGCCAGCGGCTTGTTGACCGGGGCAGAGAGAACCTGCCGGATTTCCGTTTCAAATTCAGCAAATAAAGCTTCAATAATCAGGCCTTTGCCCGAGTAATGGTAATGCAAATTGCCCGGGCTGATGCCGATGACATTGGCGATATCGACAGCGCTGACTTCGCGCTCGCCCTCATTATTAAACAGGCCGAGCGCAGCGGCCTTAATGCGGTCTTTGGTTTTAACCTTGCCGGCCACCTAGTCCGCTTTTTTCGATGTGGTCTTGCGGGTCGTCGTGCGCTTGGCCGCGCTTCTTTTCGACGGTGTTTTTTTAACGGCCGGTTTGCGAACAGGCTTATTGAGTTGCTTTAGGACCAAATCGAGCTTGGCTTCCAGCGCGGCAACGCGGTCTTCCAAATCAGAGCCCGGCGCCTCTGCGCTGTCAAATCCGGTCGTAGCCTTTAACCGCTCGCGCATTTTGGCGATGCGGTCATCAATCTTAAGATCCGGCATTTTCAGATCGCTGACGCCGGCTTTATCCAAGGCTTCTTTGGATTTCGTGCTGACGGCCATTTCGACCATTTGGCCCTTTTGAACCAGTTCGTCGAACACGTCACTCGCCTCCCCGGTCACATCCTTCAACGCTTCTTTGGTTTCCGTAAACGCGCGGCCATAGGCGCCCAGACCGGCCAGCCAAATGCGGCGGGCGCGCTCCGTACTGCTGCGTTTTTTCTTATCATCACTCATAGCGCGCTCCTGTTAATGGCCGACGGACGCCGCGACAGACGGCAGGAGCATAGGCTCCACTTCCGGCATAGGGACATGCGGCTCGTTGAAAAAATCACGGATAAGGTCGACGGATTCCTGACGGCGGGTCAGCAGAAACAAATGCCCTGCGCCTTCCAGCACTTTCATCTGAGACCGGCGGAAACAGGCGTTGAGAAGGCGCCCGTTAATCAGCGGAACAATATGGTCATTATCGCCCATTAAAATCAGCGTTTTCGCGCGGATGCGGCGAATAAACGGCAAGCTGCTCCATCCGACCATGGCGCCCAATTGATAGAGATAGCCCTTCACGCTCGGCGGGACCATATTGATGGCAAACTCATCAGACTCATCAGCAGCATCGCCGTACAATGTTTCAAAATTTTTCTTTAAAAAATCACGGTCAATATAGCGCCTCGGCGACATCATTTTTGACAGGGCTTTCGGATTGCCCGGGACCATGGTCCAGCCCGGCGTGGTTGCGCATAAAACCAAACGGTGCGTCATATCTCTGCATTGCCAGGCAAATTGCTGCGCCGGTCCCCCGCCCCAAGACACGCCCAAAACATCGACTTTATCAATGCCTTGCTCGGTTAAAATTTGGCGCGCCGCCTTGGCAACCCATGACGGGCGATAGGGGAAAATCGGATCGGGCGAACCGCCAACGCCCGGCATGTCAAAGGTGATAATATCGCGGCCCGTAAACGTATCCGCAAAGGTCTGCGCAATCTCAAGATTTGCGCCTATGCCATTGAAAAACAACAAAGGCGTACGTTTACCAAAGCCCTTATCTGTCCCTCGCCATATCGCTGTACGAACTTTTTGATTGCCAATTTTCGAAAAGAAAATTTTAGGCAGGTTGGGGTGGTAGTGCGGCATGTAAAACTTTCAAATGTGTGCTGCCCGCTAAGGCTTTTTTCAGTGCCGTTCCCCTGCGACTCTTTTTACGAATGTGGGTAGGTTTGCCCGGCTTGTAAAGGCCGCAAGCTGCACCTGCCCCTTAAGTAAAGACATATTCTCCCGGCGCTTTGCTGATGGGTTTATACGTCCGCGTGCCGAGCTTTTTGGGCGCTTCTTTCATTTCGCCCGAGCGAACGGACAGGAACTTATCCCAACGCAGCCACCAGCTTTCGCTGTGACTTTCCGCGCCGGCAACCCACGCATCCGCATCTTCGGGGTGATCGGCATTTGTGTAATAGAGCGCTTTCGGATTTCCGGGCGGATTTAAAAGCGATTGTAAATGGCCGCTGTTTGACAGGATAAAATCAACATCGCCGCCAAACAAATCGACATTACGATAACAGGCTTTCCATGGCGTGATATGGTCGGTAACGCCGGCCACCATAAAGCAATCTTGCGTCACGTTTTTAAGGTCTATGATATGCCCCATAAACTCGACGGCGCTCTCTGTTTTAAATCGCTGATCATAGTAGATATCCAGATAGTCAGAGTGAAGTTGCGCCGGCAGATTCGTCGTATCATTGTTCCAATAAAGCACATCAAACGGCGGCGGGCTTTCGCCTAGCAAGTAATTGTTGACGACGTAATTCCAGATTAAATCATTCGGCCGCATCCAGGCAAAGCTGCGTCCCAGTTCTTCACCGGTCAGAATGCCTTTTCGGCGACTGTTTTTCCGCGCCGCCTCAATGGCCGCATCGGTTACAAACAAGCCGATTTCGCTGTCAGCGCGCTTTCCGTCCAGCACGCACACCATCATAGAGAAGGCATTAATGCTCTCATCCCCGCGCGCGGCCATTTCGGATAGGAACAGGGCCAGCGTGATACCGCCCGAGCAGGCGCCGGTAACATTGATGCGCTTGGACTTGGTGATTTTCTTGATGACTGAGGTCGCGGAAATCAGCTCCTGAACGTAGTTTTCAAGCCCCCAATGAGAATGCTGTCGCCCCGGATTGCGCCAAGATACGGCAAAGACCTGATAGCCGCGTGAGGTCAGAAATTTCACGATGGATTTATTCGGGGCCAAATCATTAGCGTAGAATTTATTGATTTGCGGCGGCACGATCATAATCGGAATGTCGTAGACCTGATCTGTTGTCGGCTGATATTGGATCAACTCAATCATCTCGTCTTTATAGACAACCGCGCCGACAGAGCTTGCGAGGTTTTCGCCGACTTTAAACGGACGGCCGTCCACTTGGCTTGGCATGCCGCCATTATTTCTTAAATCATCATAGGCGTTTTTAAGTCCGTTCACGACAGACATGCCGCCGGTCTCAAACACTTTTTTCATCGCTGTCGGATTACCCAGCAAAGTGTTGGTCGGGGACAGTGTGTCGGTAATCAGGTCGATGACAAAGTTCGAGCGCACCTTATCAGCCTCGGCAATACCGGAATCTTCAACCCAGCCCTTGAGCTCTTTGCGCATAGCCAGCCAGCTTTGCAGCCCGCGTTTGTAAATCGGGTTTTTCGACCATGTCGGATCTTTAAACCGGCGGTCTTTCGGATCGGGTGCGAGCTCGGAATTACCGGCCGCGATGTCAATCATTTCTTTGGCGTAGCTGCTTAAATGTTTTGCAAACGGCTTGGGCTGTTTAACAGCATAGCCGACCATGATGCCGAGAGATTTGACCATTTCGGATCGCCGAAACCCGACCAAGCTGTTTACGGCTGTGGTTGTCTGCGCCGCCTGTTTGCCAATTTTTTCGGGTTTAATTGCCATGCCGTTTTCCTGTTTTACGTCTTTACACTACAGCCATATTTAAAGGCTTAGCAAGCAGACATAAAAAAAGCGGCGCGCCTGCCCGAAACATATTTCGCTTCAAGCCGGATAACGCGCCGCTCTGTGAGCCATAATTAAAGGGAAAAATTAGGCTGCTTTTGTTTCTGTTTTAACGGTTTTGACTTTAACAGTCTTGGCAGAAGCCTTTGTTTTCTTTGCTTTTGCCTTGACCTTCTTATTTAGAGCTTCGAGTTCAGCTTCAAGCTCTGCAACGCGGTCATTTGCAGCAAAATCCGGAACAATCGTGCGGACGCGGTCGGCAACTACACCGGCTTTTGTTTGAGCCGCAGCTACAACGTCCTGAACTTGCGTCTGCGCTTGGGCTTCGATTTTTTCGCCTTTAACGACTAACTCGCCAAAGAATTTCTCGCCGGCCGCGAAAGCCGGCTTAACGCGGTCATAGGCTGCGACGTGCAAACCGACATAGGCAAGGACGCCCTTACGGGCAATGGTGCCGGCCTGAGCGGCGCGCAATTGAGCGCGGTCAGTGA
This sequence comes from uncultured Robiginitomaculum sp., assembly GCA_938010385.1. Lineage (GTDB taxonomy): Bacteria > Pseudomonadota > Alphaproteobacteria > Caulobacterales > Maricaulaceae > Robiginitomaculum. The sequence continues at coordinate 7,298 of CALLVD010000021.1, read as the reverse complement.
TTGTTTTTACAGTATTGGCCATGGTCAGGCTCCTATCGTGCGCCCGGGAAATTTTGGGCACTTGGGTTTATTTGATGAGACCTGAATAGGAACAATAATTAGAAATCGCGCCCTAATTCAGTTTCGCCAAATCAAATAAAAGAATCTCCGCCTCCTGCCCGCCTGAAATCTCTAAGCCGCCGGCCGTTAACGCCAAACCGTCGCCTTTGGACAGCTTTGTTCCATTCACGGTCAAGGCCCCTTTGGCCACTTGGATATAGCCGGCGCGCCCCGGCGCAATGACATGAGACGCGCGCTCACTCCCGTCAAACAAACCGCAGTAAATATCGGCGTCTTGACGCACGGACAGAGAGCCGCCGCGTCCCGTCTTGGACAAAAACAGTTTCAGCGTCCCGCGCTTGTCCGTTTCTGATAATTGCAGGGTATCATAGCGCGGCGCGGCGCCCTGCTCATCAGGCAGGAGCCAGATTTGCAAAAAGCGCACGTCATCACTCGCCGACGGGTTGAATTCACTGTGGGTCACGCCGCTGCCCGCGCTCATATATTGAATGCCGCCGGCGCTGACCGTACTGCCATTCCCCATAGAATCTTTATGCTCCAGCTTGCCTTCCAAAATATAGGAGAAGATTTCTGCATCGCGGTGGGAATGGGGCGGGAAGCCCCTACCGGCGGCCACGAAATCATCATTGATAACCCGCAAGCTCTCGAACTGCATACGGTCAGGGTCATACCAGTCGGCGAATGAAAATGAGAACCGCGATTTCAACCAGCCGTGGTCAGCGCCGCCGCGGCTGTCAGCGGGGATTAAGCGGGTTTCAGCGAGAGTGGTCATAGCGTCTCCTTAATAGAACGCCCGATATGGGGACCGGCCGCCTGATTGCCAAGAGCGCATAAAACCGCCGGATTGCCCCATTGAAACGCCGCCCAAACCGGGCCAAACCGCAGCCATGAGTTTATGGTCTCGTATAATGGGCGCGTCAGCCCGGCTTTTCGGCCCGGCCGAGCGCCCGGACACGGACGGGCAGCCGGGACGTATTGATGACGCCGGCTTTGCGGCCGCGCTCATCGGGCTTGGCGCAAAACTGGCCAAGGCGGACGGCGTGGTGACGCGCGATGAAATTGAAGCGTTTAAGCGCGTCTTCTCCGCCCCGCCGGAAGCCGAGGCCGGCATGGCGCGCTTTTTTGACCTCGCGCGGCAAACCACGCTCGGTTATGAAGCTTATGCCAAAATCATCGCCCGAAAGTTTCGCGCAAAACCCGCTGCGCTTGAGGATGTATTGGACGGGCTGTTTCATATCGCGCTGGCAGATGGCATCGTCTCGCCGGAAGAAATGGAGTTTTTGGTCACGGTATCTGAGATTTTCGGCTTTTCAGAGCGGGATTTCAGACGCATTCGCATTGCGCATTTGGGCCGAGCCGCTGATGATCCCTATCTCATCCTGGGGGTTGAAGAGGATATATCCGACGCTGACCTGAAAAAAGCTTACCGCCGCATGGCGGCGGCCAATCACCCTGACAAGCTCATGGCGCGGGGCCTGCCCGAACAAATGCAGCGCCTTGCCAACCATAAAATGGCCATGGTCAATGCTGCCTATGCGCAAATTCTCGAAATGCGCAAATCTGAAGGCGCGGCTGTGCACAAATTGGCGGCAAAGCCGTAAATTACGGATTTGTTATGCCGAGCGCCCTTGACGCCCCCCGCCCTAATCATGACATATAGTCCGTGTAGACCGCACATAATCGTGGTTACAATTAAAGGCGAATTCGATGGGTCCATATTTTCAGCTTCTGTCAACGTCAGGCAGCTCTCAGGCACAAAGCTCGGTTTTTCATAAGATTGCGCGCTTTGGTCTTTTGGCCATCAGCGCCATTGTCGGAACATTTGTCCTCCTGCTGACCGGCTTTGCGGCCTTGGTCGTGCTGGCTGTTTTGCTTTTCATTGGCCTTATTGTGTTTGCCTATTTATGGGCGCGAGCCAAGTTTTTCGGCAAGTCTATCGGCGGCAAGGCGTTTGACGATATGCGCGCCGCCGCCAAGGCGCAGCAAGCGGCGATGGGTCTTCGCACCTCATCCGCTGATTATGATGACGGCGACGTTATCAACGCCCATAAAACGCCGGATGGCTGGACTGTCGATTAAATAGCTTTGCGGGGCGCGCTTGCCGCGCTATGCGGGCGCTATGAAACCCGCCGACTTTCTCATTTTGATGATGTGCTGCCTGTTTTGGGGCGTGAACTTCTCATTCGGGGCTTGGGCCGTGAGCGATCACAGCATCCCGCCCCTGTTTTTAGCGGCCACCCGCTCGGTTTTCGTTCTGCTCGTCACAGCGCCGTTTTTGCTTAAAGCCCGTCCAGCAGCATTTAAGCGCCTGCTGATTGTTTGCACCTGCGTCGGCCCGTTGCATTTGGGCTTTCTTTACACGGGCCTGCAAACCGCTGATGCATCCGCCAGTTCTATCGTCGCGCAAATGATGATTCCCTTTGCGACGGTGCTGTCGGTCATTTTCTTAAAAGAACGCGTCGGCCTTATCCGCAGCCTCGGCATTACCGGCGCGCTCATCGGCGTGATTATTATGGTTTATGATCCGGATTCAGTCGGCGTAAACATGGGCTTAATATTAATTGTCGGCGCCTATATGGCGCTGGCGGTCGGCTCTATCGTGATGAAAACCGTCGGCACAGTCGATTGGCGGCAATATGTGGCGTGGATGGCCCTGACCGTTTTTATCACCATGAGCATCGGCTCCGCGGCATTTGAAACCGGACAGATTGAGGCTGCCCGCACGGCGACGTGGCCGCTGCTCGCGACGGCCGTATTTGCCGGACTTTGCGTCTCTATTTTTGCCCACGGCCAGTATTTCAAGCTTTTGCAAAGCTATGACGTCTCCGTAGTCGTGCCTTTGACCCTGATGGTCCCGGTCTTTGCCACGCTGGCAGGCGTCCTTTTCCGAGGTGAGACTGTCGGCATCAGTGTTATCATCGGCGCAGCGTTGATACTTCCCTGCGTCTGGATTATTGCACGCCGGCAAAACACCCCGATATTATTAGAGGATCAGTAAGAGGCTATGATTCGAGCCGTTTTAAATATCACCGAAGCGCCGTCGCCCAATTACGACGACCGCAGCCTGCCCATATCGACACTTGTCCTGCACTACACAGGCATGGAAACCGGCGCGGCAGCCTTGGCGCGCATGCGTGACAGCGAGGCCAAAGTCTCCGCCCATTATATGATTGAGGAAGACGGCGAGATATTTCGCCTGGTCGACGAGTCTAAGCGGGCGTGGCACGCCGGCGTATCGTCATGGCATGGCGAGACGAATATAAACTCCAATTCGGTCGGCATTGAGATTGTGAATGGCGGCCATGATTACGGCCTGCCTGATTTCCCTGACGTGCAGATCTTGGCCGTCATCGCCTTAGCCAAAGACATTATCACCCACCACGATATTGCCCCGGGTAATGTCGTCGGTCACAGCGACATCGCGCCGGAGCGAAAAGACGATCCGGGTGAGAAGTTTCCCTGGGCCGGACTGGCCGCCGCCGGCATCGGATATTTTCCGCAAAATATCAGCGCCGACACGCGCACGCTTTTCGCGCCGGAGGATCGCGATCGCGGCGTGGCGATCGCTCAATCCGGCCTCGCCCATATCGGCTATGGCGCGCAAGTAACCGGCATAATGGATGATTTGACAGTCAATATCGTCAAGGCCGTGCAGCGCCGCTATCGCCCGGCCGGAATTGACGGCGTAATTGATGTTCAGACGATGGATATTATTCGGATATTATCTGAGCGCGCTTAGCCTTCGGTTTCTGCCGGGCATTCGCCGATACGTTTTGCAGCAGAGCGGGCTTTGGCCGGTAATTGCAATCCGCCAAAATCAAGCGCGGCATCTGCGGACAGCTTATAGCTTGTATCTGTATAAGTGCCTTTGATTGTTCCGGCGACTTTTGCGCCCATTTCGGCAATATTACAGACCATATCCGCTGACAGTTTGCCGTCAGTGTGGACAACATTCGAAACGGCGCAATTACCGTCATCCGTAATATCTTTGACCAAGCTTTCGACACTGCGGCGCGAGTCTTCCGGTGTGACGCAATAGGTCTCGCTGTTTGATGTCAGCGGATTATTGCTGACCGTAACGCTGTACTCGCCTTGCCACAGTCCGGGCGTGACTTCGATAATATCGTCGGCAAAAGCGGCCGGCGTAACGGCAATGATGGCAGCAATGATGAGGGTGCGGGTCATAAAGTCTCCTGATTTTCCCGTTTATAGACCGGCCCGCCTGAACGCGCGATGAGCAAATACAGGTCAGAAATTACAAGTGCATAACCTTTGACGCCGCTTGACAAATGAGCGGCGATTTATGACCACAGGCCATGGATATTGCGACGTATAATGTGAACTCAATCAAGGCCCGACTTCATGCGGTCACGGACTGGTTGAAAGACAAGAACCCGGACATTGCCTGCCTTCAGGAGATCAAAACCGTCGACGAAGATTTCCCGCGCGAGGCGATTGAGGCCCTTGGCTATAACGTCATTACCCACGGGCAAAAGAGCTATAACGGCGTTGCGATATTATCCAAGCTGCCGTTTGAAGAAACCCGCACCGGCCTGCCCGGCGATGACAGTGATGAACAGGCCCGTTATTTAGAAGCCGTGGTCAATGGCGCAAAGGGCCCGGTTCGCGTGGCGTCCATCTATCTGCCAAACGGCAATCCCGTTATGGATGAGGACGGCAATTTCCATACGAAATATACCTACAAGCTGGCGTGGCTGGAGCGGCTTCGCGCGCATGCCGCTTCGCTGCTGCCGTTTGAAGAGCCGCTTATTTTGGCGGGCGACTATAACGTCATCCCCACGGATCAAGACACCCATGATCCGATAGCTTGGGCGGGCGATGCGCTGTTTCGCCCTGAAACCCACGCAGCATTTAACGCCTTAAAATGGCTCGGCCTCACGAGCGCTTATGAAGCCAAGGACGGACGGCCCCATGAATATACGTTTTGGGATTATCAAGCCGGCGCATGGCCAAAAAACAACGGCATTCGGATTGACCACTTGCTGTGCAGCGCGCAAGCCGCTGACCGGCTCCAATCTGTACGCATTGATAAATATGTCCGCGGCAAAGAAAAACCGTCCGATCACGTCCCGTTTGTCGGAACATTCGATCTTTGAGCGCGGGCGGGAAAATCGCTTGGGCGGCGCTGCTCATCATCTTTATCGGCGTCAGCATTTTCGGCTGGCGATTATCAACAGTCTATCGCGGTTTTGTCGCGTCAACGGATAGCGGAGAGCCGACATATTCGGAAACTGTGCGCGAAGATTTTGGGCGGCAGATCGCGCAAAACCTGAAAGATAAAGCTGTCAAAATCGCTATCGTTTCGCGCGCAGGGCAAGCCCGCGAAAAACTGCCGGAGGGCATATTATTTACCCATTCGGCGTTCTGGGTTGCCAATGACACCGGCGGTTACGATGTGTGGAACCTGTATCACGGCGAGGAAAATCGCTTGATTTCAAGCCTTGTCGTCGACAGTCCCGCCGATTTTCTGCGCCTGACCCAAGAGCCGGATGTCGGCATACTCATCCCCACCCTTGCTGCGCAGGACCGTATTGTCACCTATCTTAAATCCCCCAAATACGGCGCGGTGCATCAGGTTAACTACTCGCTGATTTCCAATCCGCTCGACCCGCGCTTTCAAAACTGTAATGAGTTCATGCTCGACACGCTGGCTGCCCTGTTTTGGGAGACGGAAACTACAAGCGAGATTAAGGCGCGCCTAAAAACCGATTTGACGCCGGCCGTCATAAAAACGTCATGGGCGCGGCGCACAATCGGACCGAAAGTCGATGAGCGCCTTATCATGGACGACCAAGACGAGATTATCATCACGGCGACCCGGGCTACATTGTCCGGTTTTTTGGACAGCCAAAGCGCGCTGGCAGAAGATTACATCCTGCCTCTGGCGATAAAAACAAAGCCGCGCGGCTAAATCTTTGTTCACGTCTGTGCATTAAACGCAGATAAGGTTTTTACTGCGGGCGGTCGGGATGCAATCAACATCGATGAAATATTTTTGGCTGTTATCGGCGCTCGCCCTGCTCGCTGTCGCTGCGCCGTTTATCGGCGTGCAGTCGCCGCCGCTGACCGATTATCCCAATCATATGGCGCGGTTTCACGTGCTGCAAAATTTAGACGCTTCGCCCGAATTGCAGCAATATTATTATATCCGCGACGGTTTTTATCCTTATATGTCGATCGCAACTTTCATGAAGATATTTGCCCCAATCTTCGGCGTAGAAGGGGCGGGCCGGATGTTTGCGGTTCTGGCGATATTTATGCCCGTTTTCGGAACGCTCACGCTCAGCCGCGTGGCCGGCAGCAAGGTCAGTGTCTTGGCGCTCGCAATGATTCCGTTTGCGCTTTCGGGCGTGGCCGGTTGGGGTTTTTTAAACTTTCTGTTTTCCGCGGGCCTCGTTTTAATCATCTTTGCAGGCTGGATAAAATCAGAGCCTTGGCCGGCCGCCATCCGGATCACACTGTTTGCCGTTCTCGCTTTAGCGGCAGCCGCTATGCATCTGATTTCTGTGGCTTTTCTGGGGCTTCTAATCGGTTTGTGGGAGCTTTATCCCGTTCTGAAGCGGCGCAAACTTACAAAAACTGACCTTTGGGCATTTGCAAAAATTGCCCTGATTTTCATCCCGGCCGGCCTGTTAATCCTGACCCAGCTGGGCGGCGAGTTTGGCAGCTCTAAAACGGTCTACGGCAATCTCGCCAATAAAAGCGATGTTTTAAATTCCCCGCTGTCCATGTTTGGCGGCGCGGCCGAAATTATAATCGCCGTCGCGATTATTTTCGGTGCTGCGGCGCTGTATAAATTAAAAATTATCGCCCTGAATTACCGCCTGTGCTTCGTCGGCATAGGCCTTTATCTGCTGGGCGTGCTTGTCCCTTTTCAGCTGTTTGGCGTCGCCTATGTCGGCATACGGTTTCCGCTCTTCGCCCTGGCCGTTATCCTTGCCGGCATCACCGTCATCAACAACTCAAAAATAAAAATCGCCGCGGTAATTTTAGCCGTTTTGATTGCCGGAAAGCTGTTCATAATCCGAGATGTTTTCACCTATGCTGACACCCAAACGGCGGAGCTGCGCGCGGCTATGAAAGATCTGCCCGCCGGCGTAAAAATCTTGCCGGTGCTGGACAGACAGGCCGCAAGCCGGTCCCCGGTCACTGTCCCGACCTATTTTCATCAGCCCGCCTATATGGTCATAGAGCGTGACGGGCTGTTTCCCTATTTC
>CALLVD010000020.1 GCA_938010385.1 uncultured Robiginitomaculum sp. | reverse complement strand
CGCGATTTGGCGGGGCTGGTTGCCAAGCGGGCGTTTAACGTCGCGCTGCTGGACGGGGTGACGGGGTCCGGCAAGACCGAAGTTTATTTTGAAAGCGTGGCCGAAGCGCTGCGCCAAGGTGGGCAAGTGCTTGTACTGGTGCCGGAAATCGCCTTGACGCAAGCCGGGATGAGCCGCTTTGCCGCCCGGTTTGGCGCCGCCCCCGCGCAATGGCACAGCGCCATGACGGAGGCTGCGCGCCGCCGCACATGGCGCGAGGTTTATATGGGCCGCGCAAAGCTTGTCGTCGGCGCGCGCTCGGCCCTTTATTTGCCGTTTCACAATCTGCGCGCCATCATTGTCGATGAGGAACACGATACAAGTTATAAGCAGGAAGAAGGCGTTATCTATTCGGCCCGCGATATGTCCGTGGCACGCGGAAAGCTGGAAGGCGCGTCCGTCGTGCTGGCTTCGGCCACGCCGTCACTGGAGAGCCTGCATAATGCGCGCACCGGACGTTACGTACATTTGCAATTGCCGGAGCGGCCGGGCGCGGCGGTGCTGCCCGACATCGAGCTTCTGGATTTAAAAGAGCACAGGCCGGAGAAGGGCCGTTATTTGGCCGCCCCCGTTGTCGAAGCCGTGCAGGCCGCGCTGGCGCGGGGAGAGCAGGCCATGCTCTACCTAAATCGCAGGGGCTATGCGCCGCTGATTATTTGCCGTAATTGCGGCACGAAGCTCAAATCCCCTGATACGGACAGCTGGCTGGTCGAACATAAACGCACCGGCCGGGCCGTCTGTCACCGCACCGGATTTTCCATGCGCATGCCAATTAATTGCCCGACTTGCAAAGCTGAGGACAGCCTGCATCCTATCGGCCCCGGCGTGGAGCGGATAGAGGAAGAAGCGCGCGCGCTTTTCCCGGCGGCGCGCACGGAAGTCCTGTCGTCGGACACGGCCGGCAATCCCGAAGACATTCGCGCGCGCATTGCCCGCATGGCCGAAGGCGGGATTGATATTTTGATCGGGACCCAAATGGTGGTCAAAGGTCATAACTTTCCGCGTCTGACTTTTGTCGGCGTGGTCGACGGCGATATGAGCCTGTCCGGCGGCGATTTGCGCGCCGGCGAGCGGACTTACCAGACCTTGGTGCAAGTCGCAGGTCGGGCAGGGCGCGCGGATAAGCCGGGCCGGGCCATCATCCAAACTCACCGCCCCGAACATGAAGCCCTCGTTGCGCTGGCCGCCGGCGACCGCGAGCTGTTTATCAATGTCGAGCTTGAGATGCGCGAAATGCTTGGCTTGCCGCCGTTTGGCAAGCTGGCCGCCGTGATTATTTCCGGCCCCGACCCAAAGGCGGCCGATGCAGCGGCGCTGGCCTTTCTAAACAAGGCCCCGCGTGCAGACGGGATAGAGATTTTAGGCCCCGCCGACGCGCCGGTCGCAATCCTGCGGGGACGCTCCAGACGGCGCTTGTTGGTGCAGGCCGAGCCGGGCGTCAACCTGCCGGCTTATATGGCCGCGTGGCGGGCGGCATACCGGCCCAAAAACAAGGTCAAAATTCAAATCGACGTGGACCCGCAAAGCTTCATGTAATGCGTCTGCGGCTCAACCTTGCATTGACGCTCATATAGGGACAAAAAGGAAGAAAGATTTGCGGGAGACACAGCGAGATGAATAAACACCTGATAGGCGCGGCATTGGCGGGGGCCTTAATGCTGAGTGCCTGCGCGACAAACCGGACGCGCAATACCACCAATACGTTTACGCCCAAGACCGGTTCTGCCACAGTTTTGGTGACGCCGGATGTTAATTTGCAGCTCCTGATGGCCAGCGGCATGAGAGAAACCCGCGCCGATTGGTCAGAGCAAGGGCAAGACAATTTAATGGCGGCCTTAGAAAAAGAGCTCGCTGCGCGCGGTTCTAAGGTCACGATACTTGACCCGTCCAAAGGCCTTACGCCCCGGCAAATACAGCTGTTGAAATTGAACGACGCTGTTGTGAACACATCTTTGCAATATGAATATTTCAGCTTTGGCCTGCCGACTAAGAAAGGCAAGTTTGATCGCACAATCGGCCCCGGCGCGAAAGTATTGGCGGGTGGATCGGCAGAGGATTACGCCCTGATTACCCGCGCGGCCGGATCGTTTTCATCCGGCGGGAAAATCGCCATGAATATCGCTATGGCGGCTCTGGGCGGTCCTGTGCAATTTGGCGGCACGCAAATGTATCTGACTCTGATTGACCTGGACACAGGCGATATTGTTTGGAGCAATTTGGCTTCGGCCGCGACCGGCGGCGATATCAGAAGCCCCGAAGGCGCCGAATCTGTCGTGCGCGCTGCGCTAAAGGATTTTCCGTTATGATGTCTCGTTTCCTTCGCACCGTATTTACCGGTTTGGCCGGACTGGCTATGACAGTTCCCGCTGTCGCACAAACCTCAATGCGTCCCACGGATATGTCCACGGACGAAGCCGGCATGTGGTATCAGGTCGACAAGATTGAGCAGCAAATCAAGACCGCCGGCGTGCGCGTCACCGACCCGCAACTGGTTCAATATGTTCAGGACGTGACCTGTAAAGTGACCGGCCCGGACTGCCCGCAAATCCGGCCCTATATTATCAATGCCGGCGTTTTCAATGCGAGCATGTATCCCAACGGCATGATGCTTGTGAACTCAGGGCTTTTGCTTCGCGCTGAGAATGAGGCGCAGCTGGCCTGCGTGATCGGTCATGAATACGGGCATTTCAAAGAGCTGCATTCGCTCGAGCGTTGGCGCAAAGCCAAGAGCCTCGCCAATGCCTCCATCTTTTTGCAGCTCGCCGCGGGCGCGGCCGGCGCAGGCGGTGAGGCCGGATACGGCGTTCAGCTTATGACAGTGCTCTTGCAACAGAGCTTTTCGCGCGAGCATGAGCGTGAGGCCGATAAAATCGGTTTTGAAACCGCCGCCGCCGCCGGATATGACGTGGCCGAATGTGCTGATGTTTGGACCAATATCATTTCCGAACAGGAATCCTCGACCTTTAGAAAAGTGCGCAAGCGCGGCAAAGGCATTAATATTTTCTCCTCCCATCCTGTCCCCAAAGAGCGGGCTGAGACTTTGGCAGCGATGGCAGAGGCGACGCCCGGCGGAGAGGATATCGGCAAGGTCGAGCATGCCGCCGCGACGGATAAATTCTACGCGCAATGGCTGGAAACGGAACTGCTGGCCAAAGATTATGATCGGCATATTCACCTTTATAATCAGCTGAAAGCCCGGGGCCGTTCGTCGGGGCCGTCGGATTATTATATCGGTGAGGCCTACCGCAAGCGTAAAGAAGACGGCGACCGCGAGCGCGCTGTGGCTGCATGGGAAGCCGCCGCCGCAGCTCCCGGTGCGCCCGCGCAAGTTTGGCGCTCGCTCGGCGAGCATTACCGCCGCACAAAACAAAAGCCGCAGGCCCTTAATGCCTATCGCAAATATTTGGCGGCCGCGCCGGCCGCGCCTGACCGTGAACTGATTGCCGCCTATATTGACCGGCTGACGCCTTAATCCCGACGTTTTAGAATTGAGATTGCTATGAAATTTACCGCTAAGTTTTCCGCTGCCGTCCTGATTGGCCTGTCCCTTTCGGCCTGTGCCATCGGACCGAAAATCGCGCCGGCCGGGCCTTACACGACAGGCTCCATGACTGTTGATTTAAAATCTGACTGGAACGCCATCCCGTTTCGCTCCGGTAAGGTTAGGGAGGCCAAAGTGCTGACGAAAGACGGCACGCAGCTCAACGCTGTTTATTTGTTTCCGGATATGAAAGACGGCGACACGCTTTTGCGCGAATGGCGCAGAGAAAATCCGGTGCCGAAATATGACAGCGCCATGTCCGACTTAGAGCTGACCGAGTTTTTAAAAGAATCGCTGCTTAAGAGCGGCGGCTATGCGTCTTTAAATCTGACAAATATTCGCCCGGACGCTTATCGCGGCGAAGACGCCATTCGCTTTGATATGTCCGGCCAAACCCCGGCCGGTCTTGACGTTGAAGGCAGCGCCATGCTGAGCGTTATTGATGAGCGCCTCAACATCATCCTCTTCCTCGCCCCGTCAGAATATTACGCCGGCAAAGTTCGCAGCGAAGTGGACGCGATTTTCAACAGCGTCGCAAGAGGCCGCGTCATAACCTGACGGCAACGGGG
>CALLVD010000019.1 GCA_938010385.1 uncultured Robiginitomaculum sp. | reverse complement strand
TTATCCGAAATCGGTCAATATATCGACGGCTTCTACAATCCCGTCAGGCGGCACTCTGCCTGCGCGTATACAAGTCCGATAAAATATGAGATGATGAATAACTAAACCCAAACACTCTCCACTTTAGTGAAGCAAGTCCATAGTCAATACGGTGAAGATGAGCGCTTTATGATGAGAGAGTTGTGGAAACCATGCAGTGAAAAGATAGCTAAACTGGGCTTAAGTGTTTATGGTTCAATGTCATTCGATGTTGAAATTAAAGCTGTCCCACCAAACTATTTAATGGATAAGCTAGATGAATGGATACAAACTCAACTCCCAAACTTGTTCTGGAAGGATGAATTGGGAAGTGGCTCTATCGGTTTAATGGATATGGAGCCGCTACAGTCACTTCTTAAGACTGATTCTGTGATGGTTTCTGGAACAAAAATACAAACCTTACTGTCTGGGACTTATCGAAGGTTTGCCAACTATATACAAACTCTTAGCATGAAGTTTGCAGGCAACCCACGATACCTTGATGAATGCGACCAAGCAATTCTGTTCAGATGGGAGTCAGCCTCACACACCGCTATCAATAAAAAAGCGCGAAGCATTTTAAAAAGGTTGGCGGATGCAACAGCTCAACTACCAGAAGATCGAGCAGGGGTAGTACATATTGGTTTTGAAGCGTTGGAGAATAGCGAAGTGGAGCACCTTAGATATAAAAAAATAATTGAAACAGCAGCGACTTTTGACCCAAAAGATAAACCATTGTCTTATCTGTATTGTCATTACTTAGTGCCTGAAAGCCCATTAGATGAGTGTTGGGCATATGATGAAACAACTCAATGGATAAAAATGAGTGAGACGGTTCCTATGCCTATCAAGAACTGTTTTCTTGTTATTCCTGAGAGCGAAGATACAAGAGAGGGCGTACACTGGAGTATGGGGGCTTAGTTATCACTGCTTTACCTCAAGTTTTCAGTTTGAATGAGTCGTTCGCACTTAGTTTGCACTTAAATTTCACATTTGGCGTATTTATGTAATTTGTGTTTATGTTCTTACTTTGCTAAACACCTGCTATCATTAACTAATGTAAGTGAATTTTGGCGCACCCGATAGGATTTGAACCTATGACCTCTGCCTTCGGAGGGCAGCGCTCTATCCAGCTGAGCTACGGGTGCGTGAGGCGCTCTGATAGCGCAGGCGGGGCGGCATGCCAAGCCTTTCCAACCGGTGATTACCGGCTTATGTCTGCGGCATGTTTCGTTTTGTCTTATTTGTATTAGCCGCAATTTTTGCGGGGCCGTTACTCGCCGCGTGCAGCGATAATCCGGATGTGCGCGCAAAAGTCGACGCGGCCAGAGCGCGCAATGACGCGCCGCCGATTTGGGTGGTGACAGACCCCGACAATGCGCTTGGCAAACTGTATATCTTTGGCGCAGTGCATATCTTGCCGGAGGGGTTTGATTGGATGCGCGAGGATTTGGCGGCGGCGTTTAATCAGTCCGGCACGCTGTTTTTTGAAGCGCCGCGTGATGAAGCAGCGCAAAACCGCGCCGCCGTGATTACGGCCGGCAACGGTTATTACAGCCCGCCGCAAACCCTGCCTGATATATTGGACGGTTATAACCGCCGCCGGCTGGTGGCGGCGACGCTGAATGCGGGCCTGCCGGATGGCGCGCTGGACAGTTATCAGCCTTGGCTGGCGGCAGATATTCTGGCAATCGCGGCATTGGAAGAGGCCGGCATGAGCGGGGCGCACGGGGCCGACCAAGCCTTGCATGACCGGGCCGCGGCGCAGGGGAAATATACGCGCTATCTTGAGACCATAGATGAACATTTAGCAGGCAGCGCTATTTTACCGCCCGCACTGCAAAAATCAGAACTGATTACAACCATTGACCGGCTGGATGATTTGGCGCGGCAAACCGCTTTGATGAATGCCGCTTGGGCGAGCGGCAATACGGACTATATCGACAGCGAAATCCTCGCGCCCCTGCGGGCCAAAGCGCCGGAATATTATGAGGCGCTGTTTACGCGGCGTAATGAACGCTGGGCCGAAACACTGGCCCCGTTTGTCAAAGACGGCGGCGAAGGGCTGGCAGTCATCGGCGTCGGGCATATGCTGGGCGACGGCAATCTGGGCGAGCAGTTAGAGACCCGCGGCTTAATCGTGAAACGGCATTATGCGTTTTTGGGCAATAACGTCATTAAGACTGTGCCGCTGGATATGGGCCGGCCTGTGCGCGGAGAATGACAATCGTCTTCAATTATTGAAGGCACCCCGCCAGCAAATCCCGCATAACCTCTATACCCAAACCGCGCGTTAAACGAATATTGCGCGCCGGAATATTTTCGGGATTGGAAAAATCCGCTATCGCTTTTTCGACGCTTGCTTCGCGCAATATGTGAACGACGGGATAGGGCGAGCGATTAGTGTAATTGGCAGGATCGTCACTCTCGCTGCCGGCAAAGCGATAATCAGGGTGAAAGCTTGCGAGTTGATACACGCCCTCATAGCCGGCGGCCTTTAGGGCGTCCACAGCCAAGTCAATCAGGCTCAGATAATCCTCAAAACCCGACAGGCCGGCCGGAAAGATCAGCAGGGTCGTTTCGATATTTTTGCGGGCGTCCAAAGCTGCGCAGGCGGTAAGGATGTCTTCCGCTTGGCTTTGCAAATCATCATCGCGGATAACGGCGTAGCGGATTGTTCCGGCGTCATGCTCGGCTTTGGCAAAAGGGCACAGGCCGTGACCGATAACGATATCACGCAGCCAATTTTGCGTGTGCTTGATAAGGCCGGCATCATCCGGAGAGGCAGGCATTAAACGCAGCGCGCCAGCCAGCCGGCCAAGTCATCGGTGATGACATCTAAATGCGCCGGTTGCGGCTCGCCTTTTACATGCAGCCCCCCGCCCGGACGCACATCGGCAGGTTCGTGACTCCAGTCGGCCATAGAGGTGACGAGCACGGTCGCCATGCCCATATCATGAGGCACAGCCAGATTGCGCACGCTGTCTTCAAAAAACATGGCACGGGCCGGGTCAACGCCGAAATCTTTGTTAAAAATCTCATAGGTTTCGCGTTTGGGTTTGGGGATATAATTGCCTGTCTCAATCCCGAAACTGCCGTCAAATAAATCAAACAAATTAAGATGGGTCGCCACATTTTTCGCATGGCCGCGCGATCCGTTTGTATAAATCAGCTTACGCCCCGGTAGCGCTGCGATACGCTCGCGCAGCACAGGATTGGGCCTGAGCACAGACAAATCAACATCATGGACATAGTCCAGAAAATCAGCAGGATCCATGCCGTTGACCGCCATAAGGCCGGACAGCGACGTGCCATATTCCACCAAATATTCTTTTTGCAGCATGCGGGCATTATCGGGCTTCAGCGATAAGTAGCGCGCAATGAACTCGGTCATTTTTTTATCAATCTGCGCAAAGAAGGCTACGTCTCCCTCATAGAGCGTGTTGTCCAGATCAAATATCCACGTATCGATTTGTGAAAGCCTGCCGGCGCTCAGCCGATCAAATTGAGCGCTCATCGGCGCAGGCCATCGTTTGACGGGGGCGAAAAATCGGCCTCGCTGAGCGAGAGTTTTATGCCGTCTTTATCTGTCGGCAACGGGCGAAAGCCGGCGGCGCGATAGCCGCGATCGGCGCAGTTTTCGCGGCCCGTGGATGAAAACCGGCTTTGCGCGATGCAGAATTGCGACGGCACAGCGGCGCCGGATTTTAAACGCAGATCATCGCCGCCCGGCTTTTCCAAGAGCGCAAAGATGTGGGCGTCGCGGCCCTTAATGCTTTGGGATTGCGGACGAAGGCATGTATCCTGCGATACCGCCCACCAGCCGCGCGCTTCCCAGCCGGCATCCTCGCGCCGGGCTATGGACAGCCACATAGTCTGCCCGGCATTATTACAAACCGTGATGCCGAAATCATCTTGGGCTTTCATCGCAGCCTCTTCCAGAGCGTCAATAATTTCCCCTTCGGTGGAAGGCGCGCGCACGGAACGATCTTTGAAAAACGCGGCTAAAGAGCGGCGCGTGCGGCGGCCTTCACGGCCGTCAATCTTGGAAATAGAATAGCCGACATCGCGCAAAAGGCGCTGTATGCCGGCCGTGGCGGCGCGCTCGCCGAAGTCTTCAATCTCGACAAGGCGCGTGACATTCTCTGCCGGGTCGACGGCCAGATAATCGCGCGTGGTCATATTTTGCAGTGCGCAGCTGACTTCCGTATTGGCAACGAAATCAGCATCATCAGCGCAAAGGCGGTTACGGCCTTTCCATTCGCGGATGTCGCCTTGATGGGCAACGCTGCTCTCGGCATAGACATAGCGCGGAGAAATCTCATCAGCGACAAAGGTCAGGCATTGGCCGGGCCGCGCGCGGGTCCACCCTTTGGGCGTGACCGCACCGTCAATCGTGGTCGCCACGGCCACGCGCTGCACAAAGCTTGTTTCGTTACAAACTTCCCACGCCTGCGCGGCGCTGCCAAAACCGGCGGCAAACCCGGCGGCGGCAAAACTAATGAATAAGCGTACCGGCACCATGATCCGTAAACAGCTCCACTATAAGGCCATGAGCGCGCCGGCCGTCCAAAATTACGACCGCGCTGACCCCGTCTTCAACCGCATCAATGGCCGTTTGAAGTTTCGGAATCATTCCGCCCTTCGCCGTGCCGTTCTCAATCAAAGCTTTGGCCTCGGCCACTTTAACATCGGTCAATACGTTTTTATCGTTATCCATCACGCCGGCAACATCAGTCAGCAGTAAAAGCCGGCTGGCGCGCAGTCTTTGCGCAATCACGCCGGCGGCCGTATCGGCATTGACGTTTAAGGTCGTGCTGTCATCGCCGCCGGATATGGGCGATACAACGGGAATAAAGCCGGGATCCGCAGCCGCCAACACATCGAGCACAGATGTATCAACAGCGTCGGGTTTGCCGGTAAAGCCTAAATCCTTGCGCGGGGCCACGGCGTGAATCAACCCGGCATCTTTACCGGAAATACCGACTGCGCGGCCGCCGGCCTCATTAATTGCCTGAACTATAGACTTGTTAATCGCGCCGGACAGGACCATTTCGGCCACTTCCACGGTTTCAATGTCAGAAACACGCAGGCCGTCGACAAATTCAGATTTGATATTTAAGCGCTCGAGCATGCGTCCGATTTGCGGGCCGCCGCCATGGACGATGACAGGCCGCACGCCCAAATGTTTGAGCAGGACAACGTCATTGGCAAAGGCTTTGGTCAGCGCCGCATCCCCCATAGCGTGACCGCCGAATTTAATCACGACCGTCTGCCCTGAATAGCGCTGAATAAACGGGAGCGCCTCGGACAATGTTTGGGCGCTTTGCCACCCGGCTTCGTTTTTACGTCTTTGCATAGCCTTCCCTACCCTTATTCGGCCGGCAATGCCAAGGACGCGATTTGCGCCCTGATTTCATCCAGCCCGGTTTTCTTTTCACTGCTCGACAGGATAATATCGGCAAAAGCGGCCGGCCGGCGCGCAATCGCTTTTTGTGTTTTCGCCAAGACTTTATCAGCCTCAGCTTTCTTAATCTTATCGATTTTGGTTAAAATGATTTGATAGGTCACAGCCGTTTCATCCAGCATGGACATCAGCTCAAGATCCGTATCTTTGAGGCCATGGCGGCTGTCGATTAAAACAAACACGCGGCGCAGGGGCGCGCGTCCGGCCAGAAACGTTCGGGTCAGCCGCGTCCATTTCGCAATATCAACCTTGCTGGCGCGGGCATAGCCATAGCCCGGCAAGTCAACAATACGCAGGCGGTCGCTGACATTAAAATAATTAAGCTCGCGCGTGCGGCCCGGCGTGTTAGACGCTTTGGCCAGTTTGTTTTGATTTGTCAGCGCATTAATCAGGCTCGATTTGCCGACATTGGAACGGCCGGCAAAGCAAACCTCCGGCAAGTCAGGCGGGGGCAGCTTGTCCATCGCAACGACAGACAGCATGAACGTTACGGGGCGCGCAAATAAAAGCCGCCCTGCTTCGAGTCGGTCGTCGTCATGACGCTCCATCGCTACTCAGCCGTTTCCTTGCCGCCGCGTCCGAGCAGGCGTGCGAAGAACTTATCAAACGGAGTTTCGACGCCGAATTTGCGCGTGATGTAATATTGCTGAATGAAGGACAGAATATTGTTCCAGACCCAGTAGACCAGAAGACCGGCCGCAAACGGGGCCAGAATGAACATAAAGAACAGAGGCATAAGCTGGAAGATACGGCGCTGCATCGGGTCCCCGGCCGGCGCGGAGAGGGTCTGCATCATCGCCATAGTCGCGCCGTACAGCAGCGCCAGCGGGCCGATGGCAAAGAAGGACAGCAGGGCAAACGGCACGCCGTCCCACGGAAACAGGCCAAAGCCGTTTAAGATGGACAGGGGATCTTTTTGTGACAGATCCTGAATCCAGCCGACAAACGGCGCTTGGCGCATATCGATATTGATAAAGAGCGATTTGTACAGCGCAAAGAAAATGAAGATTTGCGGAATCATGGGCAGGCAGCCGCCGACCGGATTGACGCCTTCTTTCTTATACAGCGCCATCATTTCCTGCTGCATGCGTTGGCGATCATCCTTGTACAATTCCTGCATCTTTTTGACCTTGGGCTGCACAGCCTTCATTTTGGCTTGGCTGGCATAGGCTTTGTTATTGAGCGGGAAGAGGATGATTTTCAAAATCAGGGTAATAATCAAAATCCCGACGCCGAAGTTTCCGGTCAGCTTACCGAAAAAGGACAACGCCCAAGACATGGGACGGGTGAGCGGCCCCAGAAAACCCCAATCAATCGCCATATCCATGCGGGCAATATCAGTCTCAGGATTTTTCATATAGCTGTTAAGAAGCTTGCTGCGCTTTGCGCCCGTGTAGAAAAATCCCTTGGACTGCGCGCTTGCGCCGGGCGTCAGAGTCAAGCCTTGCAACGCATAGGCAGATTCATAAACGTCCGCGCCGTTATAGTTCTTCATCTCAAATGTCGCCGTCATCGGCTTGCCTTGCGGGGCAATGGCCGCGGCCAGCCAGTATTTGTCGGTCAGGCCGACCCAGCCGCTTTCGCCTTGGGCTTTGGAAATGCCGGTTTTGCGCAGTTTTTTGTATTTCATATCGACAAGCTTTTTATCGACAATGGCAATCGGGCCTTCTTGCAGGATAAAGAAGTTGGTCAGGTTTTGCGGCAGGCCGTGCTGGCGCGATGCGCCTTGGCGCACCAAGGTCAGCTCGCTGCCGGAGGTGTTGGTGACTTTATCATCCAGCGTCATGAGATAGTTTTCATCAACGCTGACGGTCCGCTCGACGGTAAACCCATCCCCTTGGAAACCGACAACAACCGGCGAATCGACGCTCAGCGAATCGCCGGAAAGAACAGACCAGGCCGCGCGGCCGGGCGTTTGGCCGGCGCGCGCCCAGCCGTCAAACACGTAAGCGGCGTGATTTGAACCTTCGGGAGAAAACAGAATAACGTTTTCATCTGTAATGCCGTCAATTTTGGCCGGGACGCCGGCGCGGCGCTTGGCTTTATCATCAAAGATATAAGCGTTGTAGTTCTTCAATTCCAAATCATCGAAGCGAAATCCGTCCAAAGACAAAGAGCCTTTCATAGACGGCGTATCAATGTTCAGGCGCCCGCCGGTTTGCTTGGCCTGCGCAATTAAATCTTGGCGGTCTTGGATAACCACGGGCTTTTCTTCGGATTGAGCGACTTGCTGCTCATATTGCTGCGCGACCTGCTGTTCCGCTTTAATGCGATCATTGGTCGGTTTGGCGTACAGAAAGAAATATCCGATCATCACCAGTGCCGACAGGGCAAACGCCAGCATCAAATTGCGTTGTTCATTCATGATCGTCTCTTTATCTTATCTCGCCGCAGCAACGGACTTTGCAGGCGTTTATGAGTTGGCGGTGTTATGCCGCGCGCCGGTCAATTTTGCCAGCGCTTTTTGTGTATCGGTTTGCAGCTGCGCATGACTTGCGCCGGGCAGGCTGTGGCGGGCGATAAATACGTAATCATGACCGTCCAGCCCCATCACAGGCAAGTGGGCGCGGGCGGCCTCACGCATGACGCGCTTGCACCGGCTGCGGATGACCGCATTGCCGACCTTTTTTGTGCAGGTAAAGCCGACTTTAATGCCGCTATTTCGGGATTCCGATTTGCGCTGCTGGATAAGGATGCAGCCGCGCGCGGCGTAATCGCCTTTGGCCACAAACAAAAACTCGGGCCGCTTTTTCAGCCGCCCGAGCGTTTTATCATCTGATTTTGTCTTGAGCATGGCTCAATAAGCGTGCGGCCGATTAGGCAGACAGCTTCTTGCGGCCTTTGGCGCGGCGACGCGCCAGGATTTGACGGCCGTTTTTAGTTGCCATACGGGCGCGGAAGCCATGACGGCGGCTGCGCACAAGCTGTGACGGTTGGAAAGTACGTTTCATATCGATCTCACAAAGCCGGTATTTCAGGCCACTTAAATTCAGTGACGGGGAATTAGACGAGGGCAAGCGGTAAGTCAAGCGGCGCGAGACGGGTTATACAGGCTAAATTTGCCCTTACCGGGGGCTATTTTGCCGGCCGCCAAGCCCAACATCACGCGCTCTCGCTTTTATGTGAACACATGTGAGGATATTTTCGCGGTCTGATGCGTTACATAATCGACACGGCAGGACGCGCCTACGTCCCTTTTGGTTTGCGTCCTGCCGAAATTAAAAGGAATTATCATTATGCGTGCCATTATTATTACAGGTTTACTTATCAGCAGCTCCGCGCTCAGCGCACCGGCCTATGCGGCTTTGCCCGCCACTCAAGGCAGTCTGTTTGACCGCCTCGGCGTGGCGCGCCCTGACACGCCTGTCTCGCAGATTTTGCTGCAACGCCGGCTTCCTGTCAGCGAGGCCTCCCTTCAAATTGCATCGGCTTCCCCGGCTGATTCCACCCTCTTTGCAGCGCCGGCCGCGACTTTGCCGGACGCGTCCCCCTCCCCGCTTGCTCCGCAAGTTGCGCCGGTTGCTGCAAACCCCGTTTTAACCGCCAAACTTGAAACGCCGCCTAAAGATGCGATGAGCTCAGCCCCCGAGAGCTCCGCTGCGAAAAGCCCGGCAGCGCAAACTGAAGACGCGGCGGAGCCTGCTGCCAAAACGTCGCCTTGGGGTGAGATTTTAAGCCGCTACGGCACAGCAGACGGCGATCTGAACCGGTTTGATTATGGCGGTCTGGCCCAAAACGCCGCTGATATGAGCGCGCTGGACAGCTACATTCAAAAGCTGGCCGGTATGAAACCGAGCAGTATGGGCCGTAATGAGGCCTTGGCCTATTGGGCCAATCTTTATAACGCCGTGACCGTGCAGGTTGTGGCTAAAAACTGGCCCGTTAAGTCAATCAGAGACATTAAGTCCGGCACGTTTAGACCGGGACCGTGGGGTCTCGATTTGGTCACGGTCGAAGGCCGCGCCATGAGCCTGAATGACATTGAGCACGGCACGATGCGGGCCAATTACAAAGAGCCGCGCATTCACTACATGGTCAATTGCGCCTCTATCGGTTGCCCGAACTTAATGCTTCGTCCTTGGAAAGCAGACACGCTTGAGGCGGATATGAACGCTGCGGCCAAGGCCTTTATCAATTCACCGCGCGGGGCAGAAGTGTCCGGCGGAAAGCTGACCGTCTCGTCCATTTTTAAATGGTATAAAGAGGATTTTGGCGACAATGATGCCGGCGTGATTGCACATTTAAAGCAATATGCAAATGTAGACCTGAAATCATCACTGGACGGCATCAGCAAAGTTTCAAAAGATCAATATGATTGGACCGTGAACGCCAAATAGCGCGCACTCAAAAAAGAGAGAGATGACATGACTGAATCACTTAACGCAGCCCCCGGCATCGAGAAAAAAAGCGCGATTAAACGCTTTGCTCCGCTCTTGGTTATCGGCGCCGCCCTTGCCGCATTCTTCGCACTGGGCGGACCGGAATATGTCTCGCTCGAAGCGCTTAAAGAAAACCGCGAGAGCTTGACGGCTCTGGTCCAAAACAATCTGGCTTTGGCCTTAATCGGATTTATCGCGCTTTATGCCACCCTGACCGCAATCAGCTTTCCGGGGGCAAGCCTTCTGTCAATTTTTGGCGGGTTTTTGTTCGGCACATTAGTCGGCGGCAGTGCCATTACAATCGGCGCCACTCTGGGCGCGACGGTGATCTTTCTGGCCGCCCGCTACGCCATCGGCGACGCGCTGACGAAAAAGGCCGGGCCTTATATGCAAAAGTTCGAAGCCGGCCTGAAGGAAAATGAGATTTCCTATTTGTTTATCTTGCGCCTGATTCCGGCCTTTCCGTTCTTCATTATCAATATCGTCCCCGCCCTGTTTGACGTCAAACTGCGTAATTATGTGCTGACAACATTTTTCGGGATCATCCCGGGCTGCTTTGTCTATGCGAGCGTGGGCGCGGGTATCGGAGCCATATTTGACTCAGGCGAAGACGTGAAACTGTCCGGCCTGATGACAGAGCCAAAAATCCTGCTGCCGATTATCGGCTTAATGACCCTGGCCGCTTTGCCTATTATTTATAAAAAGTTTAAAGGCTCACCCGCTGAAGCGTAGAGCCCGTAAAGAGAGAGAGAATTAAAATGTCTAAACAAGAATATGATGTCGATATTTGCATTATCGGCGCGGGCTCCGGCGGTTTGTCTGTTGCAGCCGGCGCAGCCCAACTTGGCCGCTCTGTTGTCCTGTTTGAAGGCGCAGAAATGGGCGGCGATTGCTTAAACACAGGCTGCGTGCCGTCCAAAGCAATCATCGCCGCCGGCAAACACGCTCATGCGATGAGCGCAGGCGCGCCGTTTGGCGTCAAGCCGGTCAAACCGAACGTGACCTTTGACAGCGTCAAAGCCCATGTCCAAGGCATTATCGACCACATTGCGCCGGTCGACAGCGTCGAGCGATTTGAGGGTCTGGGCTGCACCGTCATTACGGAATTTGCAAAATTTGAAGACAAGCGCACAGTCGTTTCTGAAACGACGCGCGTTCGCGCCAAGCGGTTTATTATTGCCACAGGCAGCCGCGCCTCTGCCCCGCCTGTCCCGGGTCTGAGCGAGACGCCGTACCTGACCAATGAAAATATTTTCACCTTGCCTGAGCAGCCGGAGCATTTGCTGATTATCGGCGCCGGTCCCATCGGGCTGGAACTGGGGCAGGCCTTTCATCGTCTGGGCACCAAAGTTGATATTGTCGATCTGTTTGCCCCTCTGGGCCGCAGTGAGCCGGAGCATGCCAAAGTGCTGATTGACGCCCTTTCGGCTGAAGGCATAAATTTTCATGCGCCGGCAAAAACCAAAGCCGTTCGCAAAACAGCCGCAGGCGTCGAGATAGAGCTTGAAGACGGCACAGTTTTAAAAGGGTCTCATTTATTGGTTGCCGCAGGGCGAAAGCCGTCAACTTCAGGGCTGAACCTTGAAGACGCCGGCGTGACACTTGATAAGCGCGGCTTTGTGGAAACTGACGATAATCTGCGCACCTCTAATCCGCGCATTTACGCGGTCGGGGATGTGTCCGGACGCGGCGGCCTGACCCATGCGGCAGGCTTCCATGCCGGGCAGATCATCAAGGGCTTTTACTTCCTGCCGCCCGGCATCAATAAACTGAAAGCCAAGGCGACCACATCCATTATGCCGGCCGCGATTTATGCCGAGCCGGAGCTTGCGAGCATTGGTCTGTCTGAAAAAGATGCGATTGAAAAACACGGCAAAAACAATGTGCGCTGCGTTACGGCCGGATTTGAGCATAATGACCGCGCTATTGCGGAGCGGGCCGACGCCGGCGGCGTTAAAATTATTGCCACGACCAAAGGTAAGATTTTGGGCGCGTCTATTGTCGGTGAAGGCGCCGGCGATCTGATTCAGATGATTTCTGTCGCCATGAACGGCGGCGTAAAAATCTCGGGCCTGGCAACGATTATCGCGCCTTACCCGACCCGCGGCGAAGCCGTCAAACGCGCGGCAGGCTCTTGGTACACAGACACAATCTTCAGCCCGAAAGCACAAAAATGGGCCGGCTTGATGACTCGCTTTCATTAAAAAGCCGCGCTAAACACTCGCTATGAAATCCGGTTTCTTTTGGCGCGGCCTGTCCGGCAAATTGCTTATCCTGACAATACTCTTTGTCATGCTGGCAGAGGTTATATTGTTTGTGCCGTCGGCTGCTATTTACCGCCAAAGCTTTTTGCAAGAGCGTATCAGCGCGGCGCAGCAGCTGACCCTCGCCATTATGGGGGTGCCTGATTTTAAAGGCAGTAAGCTGTTAAACCAAAGCTTTATGGACGACACTAATGTCACCGCCGTCATGCAAAAAAAAGAAGGCATGACAGAAAGTGTTCTGGGCATAGCTCCGCCGGGTGCAGACTACACGGTCATCGATATGCGCATGCCCGGCCGCCTGCCGGATATAGGCGCGACGCTTGCTGCATATTTCGGTGACGGCAGCGGCTATTTACGGGTAAAAGGCAGGCCGTCTGTGCCGGGCGCGCAAGAGCTTGAGGTCATCATCCCCAACGCCGCCGTCAAGCAGGCCTTGGTTGAATATTGCCACCGAATTATCGGCCTGTCCTTTTTGATTGCCATTTTCACCGGGCTTTTGATTTATCTTGCCCTGCGCCGATTGATTGTTTTGCCACTGCAAAGACTGGCTTTGGCGCACGGCGATTTTCGCGCCGATCCGGAGCGATTGGCCGGTCATGTCACAGAATCCGGCCGCCGGGATGAGATCGGTATTTTGGAGCGCGAATTTATCGATATGAAATCCGATATTCGCGGCGCGCTGAAACAAAAAGACCGGCTCGCCACCCTCGGCTTGGCGGTGGCTAAAATTAATCACGATTTGCGCAATGTGCTGACATCCGCGCAATTAATCTCGGATCGACTCGCAACTGACAGTGAGGAGCGCGTGCGCCGTATGGGCGAGCGATTGGTCCGCGCCGTTGATCGGGGCGTGCAGCTTTGCACGGCGACGCTGACCTATTCTAAATCCAATGAAGATGCGCCAAAGCCGCAAACAATCCGGCTGGCCTCTTTGCTCGGTGAAGCCGCCGGCGATGCTATAACCGCCGCGCGCGGGCGCTCTATCGTTGATTGGGTCAATGATGTGCCGACAGACCTGACCGTGAACGCAGACCCGGATCAGACATACCGCATTTTCAATAATTTATTTCGCAATGCCGTCCAAGCGATGAACGGACTTGAACGCGATACGTCCCCGACCCTGCGCGTTGATGCCAAACCGGTTTTAATCGATGAGGAGGCAGGCGAAGCGGGGATGAAAGATATTATCATCCGCGTGATTGATAACGGGCCCGGGCTTTCTGCTGACGCTCAAAACACCCTGTTCAAACCGTTCACCGGCACGGCCAGAGGCGGCACCGGCTTAGGGCTGACGATCTCTCGAGAATTGGCGCGCGCCCATGGCGGGGACCTGCGCCTGGAATCAACAAGCGAGGCCGGAACCGTGTTTGCTGTCGTCCTGCCGGGGCAATAGGCGCGGCGATTTACGTCGCCGTATCCGACACCACCCTACACTGCCAATCACAAAGGCTTAGGGCCGCGTCAATCATCGCGCACAATACGAAGGAACGGTTTGCCTTTGGGCGGGCGTTCGGACTGCGGAGAGGTTTGCGCTTCCGGCTTTGCACCTGAATCGTCCGGTGCGAAATCCTCATCGAGTTGCCGCACTCTCGGGCTGAATTTAGGCTTTTTGGACTTAAAAGATGAGCGCGGTTTAAACCCGCTTTTTTCGCCGCTGTCTTTACCGGCCGCTTTTTTCTTCAGGCTGCTGACGACTTTTTTCTGCGCGTAAGACAGGGCTTCGCCGCGCCCGCCTTTTTCAGGATCAGCAAAGGCGCTTCCGAATTTATCAAGCCGTTCTGAGACGCCCTGCGCAAATTCGGTTTCCCATTCGGTGAGGTCTTCTTTTTTGGCCAAATCGCGGGCCAGCCTTTCCAGCTTTCGCTTAGCATTACGGGCTTTTCGCTCACGGGATTTTTCGTCTTTTTCGCGCTGCTTTTCCGCCGCTTTGTCACGCTCAGCCTGGGCTGCCTGCCACTCTTTTTTGTCAAAGTCGTCAGGCAGGGCGCTCTCCGTCGGGTTAGACCTCGGCGACCACGTCGAGGTAAAGATCAATCATCGCTTCCTGTTCGGCGCGCTCAGCAGCCTCAATCTTGCGAAGGGACACAACTTTTCGCATAATTTTCGGATCAAAGCCAAAACTTTTAAGTTCCGCATACACTTCGCGAATATCCGCGCCCAGCTCCGCCTTCTCGGCTTCGAGCCGTTCAATCCGTGCAATATACTGGCGCAGCTTTTCCTTCGTGGCTTGGCCCATAGATTCGCTGCGTTCAATATCGGTTTGCATAGCTTTTACTCCGTGAAATATCAGCCGCTCTTTTAGAAACCTGCGATGAAGCGCGCAAGCGTTCGAGGTAAACATTGTTGTGGAGAAGTCGCCGGGCTAGGGTCAGTCCATGAAAAGCTTATCAAAAGGCGCCGCGGCGCTGCTCCTGATTGCGGCGATTATCGGCATCATTGCCGCGCGGTTTGTTATCGCCCCGCGTACTGACGCGCAAATGAACGCGGTCAAGCGCGCTGCGCCATATGAAATCAGTAAGCCGGCGCAAGCCCTGCATGACAGTCTGCGCGTGGCCGATTTGCATGCCGATACGCTTTTATGGGCGCGCAATCCCGAAAACCGTTACGATTACGGGCAGACAGATTTTCCGCGCCTGCGCGAGGGCGGGGTGCGGTTACAGGTTTTCTCTGCCGTGACCAAATCACCGCGCGGCTTAAACTTTGATCGCAATGACGGGACGGGGCCGGATGATGTGACCCGTCTGGTCATGGCGCAACTTTGGCCGGCGCGCACATGGAACAGTATTTATGAGCGCGCCGCCTTTCAGGCGCAGCGCCTGCAAAAGCTCGAGCGGGCCGGCCAAGGGAATTTTATCATCGCCCGCACGGCAGCAGATTTGAAAGCGGCAATCGACAATCCCGAAATCCTTATCGGTATTTTGGAAACCGAGGGCGCGCACCCGCTGGAAGGCAAAATTGAAAACATCGCCCGGCTCTATGATGAAGGCTACCGTATGATGGGGCTGCAACATTTCTTTGATAATGAGCTGGGCGGGTCGATGCACGGCGTGACCAAATCCGGCCTGACAGACTTTGGTAAAGACGCGGTCGCCGAGATGGTTCGCCAAGGCATTATTCTTGATATGGCCCATGCCTCGGAAAAGTCTGTGCGCGACGTGCTGGCCCTCACAGATAAGCCCCTGGTCCTGTCTCACGGCGGGGTGCGGTCGGCCTGTCCGCGCACGAAGAACCGAAACCTGCCGGATGATATTTTGCTGGAAATGGCGCGGCGCAAAAGCCTGATTGGCATCGGCTATTTTGAAGGCGTGATTTGCGATATATCGCCGAACGGCATCGCCGACGCCCTTGTCTACGCCGTCAATTTACTCGGCGAAGATGTCGTCGCGCTCGGCTCTGATTTTGACGGCACAGTTACAACATCGCTGGACACAAGCGAGCTGGCAGCCATCACACAAGCCCTTTTGGACAGAAATATGGAACCAAGGGTCATCCGAAAGGTTATGGGAGAGAACGCTATTGCATTTTTCTTGGGGGCTTTGCCGCAATGATAACACTTAAACGCGCCGGCGTTACGGCAGCCCTTATCGCCGGCTTAGCCGTTTTGCCCGCTTGCGGAAACAATGCTAAAAAAGCTGAGCGCGAGGAAAGCGACATCAATATCTCTGTCGCCGCCGTGCAAATTCTGTCCTCAGATGATTTTGGCGGACGCGAAGCCGGTACGGAATATGGCCGCCGCGCCGGCGATGAGATTATCCGCCTTATCGGTAATTTTTCTGAGTTTGAAGCCGATCGGCAGGCTTTCAACTTTACTGTCGAGCGCGAGGACGAAGCGCGAAACGGCACCAATATTATCGTCACGATTCCGGGCCGCAAGAAAGATAAGGCCGGCACAGGCCCCGTCTTGGTCGCCACGGCACATTATGACCATTTGGGTACGCGCGGCCTGGATATTTACAACGGCGCGGATGATAACGCCTCCGGCGTGGGCGGCCTGTTTAAACTCATGCGCAACTTTAAAGATACGCCGCCAAAACATACGGTTATGCTGGTCTGGCTCGACGCGGAAGAATATGACCTGCAGGGCGCGCAAGCTTTTGTTCGCGACTATGCCCCGATTGCCGGACGGCCGCTGGTCAACTTAAACTTGGACATGATTGCACAAAGCCAAAACGGCGAGCTTTATATGGCCGGCAGTTACCACACGCCGTCGCTGAAGCCGCTGGTGCAAAAAGCCGCCAAAGGATCCGGCGTGACGGTGAAATTCGGAAATGATCGTCCGCAAGACGGCGAGAATGATTGGACAAATCAATCTGATCACGGCGTGTTTCATAATGCCGGCGTCCCGTTTGTCTATTTCGGCGTTGAAGACCATGATCACTACCATGCGCCGACTGACGAGTTTGATACGCTGCCGATTGAGTTTTACAGAGAGTCTTTGAAAGTTGTTGTCAAAACCGCCCGCGCTTTAGATGCGGCTTTGCCGAAACTGGCGCGGCCTGTCACGCCATAGCCCTGCGACAGCGCGCCCCCTGTAATTAACGGCGCAAGCGCTTAGATTGAGCGGGCAATCAAGGAAGACTTTGTGAACACATTAAGCCCGACCCCGCTGCAAAATGCGAAATCGCCGATTGACCGCCTGCTCGCCTTGGCGGCTGCGGATATGGTCGCGATAGACGGGATTATTCTCGAGCGCATGCAGAGCCCGGTCGGTATGATACCGGATTTAGCCAATCATTTGGTCGGCGCCGGCGGAAAGCGCCTTCGCCCGCTTCTGACTGTCGCCAGCGCTCATCTGTGCGGTTATGAAGGCGAATATCATCACAAATTGGCCGCGGCTGTCGAGTTCATTCACTCCGCCACCTTGCTGCATGATGACGTGGTTGATGAAAGCGCCCTGCGGCGCGGTAAGAAACCCGCCAATCTGATATGGGGCAATTCGCCGAGCATCTTGGTCGGTGACTTCCTGTTCGCCCGCGCCTTTAACCTGATGGTCGAAACGCAAAGCCTTGAAGCGCTGGGCATTTTGTCCAACGCCTCCTCTGTCATCGCCGAAGGCGAAGTGCAGCAGCTCGCTGCGCTGCGCAATATTGATATGACCGAAAGCGTTTATATGGACGTTATCGGCGCAAAGACGGCAGCCCTGTTTGCCGCCGCCGCTGAGGTCGCGCCGGTGATTGCCGGACGCCCTGTCTCTGAACGCCACGCCCTGCGCACTTACGGGCAAGAGCTCGGATTAGCGTTTCAGCTCGTGGACGACGCGCTTGACTATGGCGGGTTTGAGAGCGCGCTGGGCAAATCCGTCGGCGATGATTTTCGCGAAGGCAAGGTCACGCTTCCGGTCATTCGCGCCTATGCGAGCGCGGACGCAGACGGCAAAGCGTTTTGGACGCGCGTTATCAAAGACCACGACCAAACAGAGATGGATTTGGAGACGGCGGTCAGCATGCTGCGTAAAGCCGGCGCGCTCAACTCGACTATGGATGAAGCCAAGCGCCGCGCCGCCAATGCCCGCAAAGCCCTGCGCATTTTCCCGGACAGCCCGTGGAAGAAGACCTTGTCCGAGCTGGCTGATTTTGTTGTCGAGCGCGTCAGCTAGTTTCGCCTGCCAAGCGTAAAGCGCTCTTCCATTTGCCTCCGCGCCCGCACCCAGCGCCAGCAGCCGAATATCACAACCAGCAGCAGAAACGTCATCAGCGTAATGAGCCCCGTTGCGATTCCAATCAGGGTCAGCAGCCCCATCATCACCGCCCACAGCGCATAGACAAAGGCCACGCGCATATGGCTTGCCCCGCGCAGCAGCATGATATGGTAGAGATGCGATCTGTGCGCCTCCAATATGTTTTCCCCGCGCGAGGCCCGCAGGATGATTGTGCACAAAACATCCACCAGAAACGGCATGATCAGAATGGGCCCGGCATATAAAAGCCGGCTGTCCCCCTGCCCGTAACGCAAGGCGGCTGCGGCAAAGATAAAGCCTGTAAACAGCGCGCCGGTATCACCGCAAAAAATCACGGCTTTGCGCCGCGCATTATAAGGCAAAAAGCCGGCCAGCCCGGCGGCTAATGCGCCGGAGAGTAAGGCCGTTTCCGTATTGCCGGTCATGACGGACGCCACGCATAGCCCGGCGCTCGCAATCATCATGAAAAGTCCCATCAGCCCATTGGCGCCGTCCATAAAATTGACCGCATTAATAACTGTAAACATCCAAAGCGCGGCCCCGGCATAGCTTACTGAATAGGGCAGAGGCAAAAGGGTCGTCCCGCCGGGTAATCCGGCCGGCACGCCGGTAATCGCCGGCGTCGCCGCGGCTATCAAGCCGATAAGAACGAATTTCAGCTTGGTCGGTACAATAAACCTGTCATCCAAAAAGCCCAGAGCGGCAATCAA
Source organism: uncultured Robiginitomaculum sp. (assembly GCA_938010385.1). Taxonomy (GTDB): domain Bacteria; phylum Pseudomonadota; class Alphaproteobacteria; order Caulobacterales; family Maricaulaceae; genus Robiginitomaculum. The sequence goes on along the minus strand of CALLVD010000019.1, from coordinate 35,344 downwards.
GAGGCCCAAGCCGGCAAGTCCTGCATAAAGCGGCAAGCCCTCTGCGCCCGGATAAAACAAGCGCAGCGCAATCAAGGCCGCAGCAAGCCCCGCCACAATGCCCAGACCGCCGGCCGTCGGTGTCGGCGCAGTGTGGGAAGAGCGGGCATTGGGGGAATCCGTGATATTCAGCGCGCGCATGAATCCTGAAACCGTCAGCGACACCAGAAAGGCAAACGCCATGATATGGCCAAGCATGAAACTCATGCCGCGCCGCCCAGCTGCGTCTCGCAAACCCACCAGCCCGGGTATTTTGCGCTCAAATGCTCAGCGGCGACTTTGGCCTGCGCGGCCGTATTGAACACGCCGAAACACGTCGCGCCGGAGCCGGACATGCGCGACAGGCGCACGCCGTCTTGGCAGGCCAGTTCTAACAGGACGCGGACGATTTCGGGTTGAAATTCGCAGGCCGACGCTTGCAGATCATTTCGCCCGCTCAAAGCTAAATCAATCAGATCGCCTTTATATTTTTGCGCGCGCAAAGGCTGCGGATTGCCGGCGTCAAAGCGTTTAAAAATGTCTGCCGTAGACACGCCGACGCCGGGATTGACCAAAACGGCCGGCAGGCCACCGGCCATTGGCAAGGGCGTCACGCTCTCGCCTATGCCGCGCATGACGCTCGTTTCTTGGCGCATACAGACCGGCACATCCGCGCCCAGCGGCAAAGCCAAGTCTGCATAGGCTTGGCCGTCAAGTCCGCCCAAACGCGCCATAGCCCGCAGAGCGGCCGCCGCGTCTGCGCTCCCCCCGCCGACGCCGGACGCCAGGGGCAGGTTTTTTGTCAGCTTAAAGGCGCAAGGTCCGGCATCAAACTTTGATTGCGCGGCCCGGGCGGCTTTTAAAATTAAGTTGCCGTCACCGGCCTCCAGCCCCTTTGCGAACGGACCGTCAATCTTAAGGGAGAAATCGACAGACGGGCTTGCCGTAAGCACATCGCCGGCCTTTGCAAACATGACGAGGCTTTCCAGCGGATGATAACCGTCATCGCGCGGCGCGCCGACATGCAGGGTCAGATTGACCTTTGCCCGCGCCCGCTCAATGACCGTGTCCATCCCCCGCGCCCTTGCGATTACGGCAGGTCGTCAGCAGCCGACAGGCCGCCTTTTAGCTTGGCTTTAATACGCGCGCGCTCTTCATCGGTGGGATCAAAATCCAGCGCCCGCTCCCACTGATAACCCGCTTCGCGGAAACGGCCGAGCCGCCAGTAAACATCTCCCAAATGGTCAATAATCGTAGCGCTGTTCGGAGATTTTTCGGCAGCGTCTTCCAAATAGACCCGCGCCTGAGAATATTGCCCCAGCTTGTAATGCGCCCAGCCGAGACTGTCGGTTATCGCGCCGCTGTCCGGTTGCAGCGACAAAGCCTTGCGGATCATATCGAAGGCTTCTTCCAGATTTTCGCCCCTGTCCACCCATGTATAGCCCAGATAATTCAGCGCGTCGGCATGGTCGGGATTAATCTCCAGAACCCGTTTAAAATCAACGGCGGCCTCTTCAAACCGGTCTGATTCAACCAAACAAATGCCCCGATGAAAAAGCGGCGTCGGGTTTTCCTCTATCTCCGCCTCAGTCATAGAATCCAGCATAGCATTGTAATACGGCAAGGCCGCGGCGTAGTCTTCTTTGATGAGGTAGGACAGGCCAAGCGCTTCGCGCACTAAAAATGTCGGATGCTCTTTGACCAAGCGTTTCAGCACAGCTTCTGCGCGGTCGTCTTCACCATTGCGCACTAACAGATTGGCATAGGCCAAATCAGAGCTGACGATATAATCGGAACTGCGCGGCACGGATTCATAAACAGCCTGCGCGTCCACAATGCGCTCCATACGCTCCAATGTGGCGCCAAGCCAAAGCTTGGCCCGTTGATTGTCAGGATTGAGCATCAGGGCAACGCGCAGGTAAATTTCAGCGGCGTCATAGCCGCGCTGCTGAAAGAAAAACTCTGACGCCGGATCAATCAGCGACGCCGAGGCCGCCTGCGCGGCTGTGAGGGGCTTGCCGGCCGGCTTGCCGGCTTTAAGCGCGGTCAGCATGGTGCGGATAGGGCCGCTCTCCACCCCGCCCAAAGTTTCTTTGTCAAATTGCGCCAAGTCTTTCAGAGCCGCGTCAATATTGCCGGCCAATGATTGATAACGCGCCCGCGCTATAGCCATAGAAATCGGCGAAACGCCGGTGCTTTCCACCCTGTCAAACGCCGCCATCGCTTTGGCATCGTCACCGGTTTCTCCGTAAATCTGTGCTTTTTGCAGGGTTGCGATGACGTCAAAATAGCCGCCGACCTCAATAGAATCAAAAATCTCCAGCGCGGTATCTGTATCCCCCGCGCCGTGCCGGGCCCACGCTTCCATCATCGCAATCATCACGCCGAGGGACGGGTCATCCGGTTGCTTTTCAAGACGCTTTGCCGCCGCGCTGTATTTCCCGGATTTCATCTCTGCCGCGCCGAGCACAAGCCGCGATAAAGGCTCATCCGGTGACAGGGCGCTGACCCGGCGGGCCAGCTTTTGCGTAACTTTCACGTCACCGGAGCTGATAGCTGCATTAACCGCTTTAACGCCCAGCACAAGATTATCCGGCTCGCGGTTAAAGGCAGACATATAGTAAGACAGGCGCGCCTCGCTGTCGTCAATATTATAAGCGTAGCGGCCGGCCAGATAATCGCCCAGAAGTTCACCTTCCGGGGACGTATCATCGGCGGTAAACCCGCCGCCTGATGCGGCATTACCCGTCGCGCAGCCGGCAGACCCGGCCAATAAGAGCGCGGCAAAACAAGCCGTCATACGGCGGCGAAAATCAGTCATAATCAATCTTTCATCCGGCGCGCGTCGCGCGGCCCTGCGCTTATCTTACATATTCGGATAGTTGGGGCCACCGCCACCCTCAGGCACGGTCCAGACAATATTGCGGCTCGGGTCTTTTATATCGCAGGTTTTGCAGTGAATGCAGTTTTGCGCGTTAATATTAAAGACCGGATTGCTGCCGTCATCATCGCGCAGCACTTCATAAACGCCGGCCGGGCAGTAACGCTGCGCCGGTTCGTCATATTTTGGCAAGTTGACATCAATCGGAACAGCCGGATTAATCAGCTTCAAATGGCTCGGTTGATCTTCACCGTGATTGGTGGCGGTAAAGGATACATTGGTCAGGCGATCAAAGGACAGAACGCCATCCGGTCGCGGATAGTCAATCGGCTTATGCTTGTCTTCCGGCTCTGTTGCGCCGGCGTCATCTTTACCGTGGGCCAGCGTGGTCGAAAGCTTGCCTTTAAACAGATTTAAAAAACCGCCGACCAAATTCATCTTGGTCAGGCTCGACAGCCACATATCCGGCCCGCCGAGCATCATGCCGCCCATCAGCGGTCCGAAGCGCGCATTCAGCGGCGCGACATTGCGCACAGGCTTTAAATCCTGCCCGATAAGACCGGACATGACCTCGTGATGATAATCGGTCAGCTCGTCCCCGGCGCGGCCGGCTTTAATGGCCGCAAAGGCCGCTTCCGCCGCTGCCATGCCGGACAGCATAGCATTGTGATTGCCCTTAATTCGCGGCAGGTTCACCAAACCGGCAGTGCAGCCCAGCAGCGCGCCGCCCGGGAATACAGTTTTCGGTATAGACTGATAACCGCCCTTGGTCACAACCCGCGCGCCGTAAGTGACGCGCTTTCCGCCTTCGAGAATTTTCGCAATCGCCGGATGGTGTTTCCAGCGCTGAAACTCTGCGTAAGGATAGAGATGCGGATTTTTATAATTCAAATCGACAATATAGCCGAGAAAGACCTGATTGTTTTCCGCGTGATAGAGAAACGATCCGCCGCCTTTTTTAAAGCCGAGCGGCCAGCCGGCTGTATGCACGACTTCGCCTTCATTGTGATTTTCGGGCTTAATCTCCCAAACCTCTTTCATGCCAAGACCGAATTTGGCGAAATCGCAATCGGCCTCAAGGTCATATTTCTTGCGGGCTATCTGTGACAGCGAGCCGCGCGCGCCCTCACCCAGCAGGACATATTTGCCGTTGAGTATCATGCCGGGCTCATAGCCTTCGCCTTTAGAGCCGTCTTTGGAAATGCCGAACTCGCCGGCAACAACACCTGTGACCTGTCCGTTATCGCCGTAAACCAGCTCGGAGCAGCTCATGCCCGGGAAGACTTCTACGCCGACCGCTTCGGCCTGCTCAGCCAGCCAGCGGCAGGTATTGGCCATAGAGACAATGTAATTGCCGTGATTGTTCATCAATGGCGGCATAATAAAGTTTGGCACGCGCAGAGAGCCTGCCGGGCCAAGCATCAGGAATTTATCGGACGTGACCTTCGTTTTAATCGGCGCGCCTTTGCTCTCCCAATCCGGGATAAGCGCGTTCAGGCCGACCGGGTCAAGAACCGCACCGGACAGGATATGCGCGCCGACTTCGGATCCTTTTTCAAGCACAACGACGTTGATGTCATCGCCGCCAAGCTGCTTTAAGCGAATAGCCGCCGAAAGCCCGGCCGGGCCGGCGCCGACGATGACGACGTCATAATCCATGCTTTCGCGTTCAATGGTCTCTTGGCTCATTTAAGTCTCCGAATATCTGCCCCGAATTGTCACCGGGTTTATCTTAGGCGCAAGGTTTAACCCATAGCGCAGCCTATTTCCATGCGTTAGACTGTCATAAGCCGGCGGTAAAGTCGCGCGTGAAATAAACCGCAAAATGCAGGACTTTATGACCGAAACGCCTTCATCTGACACACGGTTCCACTTGGGGTGGGAAGAGTGGGTGAATCTGCCGGATTTAGGCTTGCCCGCCATTAAAGCCAAAGTTGATACCGGAGCGCAGACGTCTGCGCTTCACGCCATTGCAGTTGAGGCGTTTGGCGATGAAGACAATCCGCAAGTGCGCTTTGTCATGCATCCCGACCCGGATGACCCGACCATTGAAGTTGTTTGCTCTGCCAAAGTTATCGGCCGGCGCAGCGTTGTCAGCTCTAACGGCACGGCGGAGTCGCGCTATGTGATTGAAACGCCGATGGTTATCGGAGACCGCGTGCAGACCATTGCAATTACGCTGACCAATCGCGAGACGATGGGGTATCGCATGTTAATCGGCCGGGCGGCCATTACCGATGATATGAGCGTGCGTCCGGCAGAGAGCTTTATGCAGCCGGCCCTGTCCTATGACGTTTACCGCAAAGGCCGGCGCAAGAAAAAACCGGTCAAGCGCCCGCTGCGCATTGCGATTTTGACTCAAGAGCCCGGCAATTACTCAAACCGCTCGCTCATCCGCGCCGCCGAAGCGCGCGGCCATGTCATAGAATGCGTCGAGACGTCCCGATGTTATATGTCGATAAACAACCATTCGCCGGAAGTGCATTATGACGGCAAAGCCCTGCCCCGCTATGATGCGATTATTCCGCGTATCGGATCGCGGCTGACATTTTACGGCATGGCAATTGTACGCCAATTTGAAACAATGGGCGTTTACTGCCTTAACAATGCTGCCGCCATCGGGCGCTCGCGCGATAAGCTTTTAGCTCATCAGGTTCTTGCCGGGCACAATATCGGCATGCCCAATACGGCCTTTGCAATGCAGTCGCGCGACACGAAGGGGATTATCAATCTGGCCGGCGGCTCGCCGGTTGTGGTGAAACTGCTCGAAAGCACGCAAGGCAAAGGCGTGGTGCTCGCCGAAACGAAAAAGGCCGCTGAGTCATTGATTGACGCCTTTCGCGGGCTGAACGCGCATTTTCTGGTACAGGAATTTGTCAAAGAGGCCGGCGGGACCGATATTCGCTGCCTTGTGGTCGGCGGCAAGGTTGTCGGCTCTATGAAGCGCACGGCGCAGCCCGGCGAGTTTCGCTCTAACCTGCATCAGGGCGGCACGGCCAGCAGCGTTAAGCTGACGGCCGCCGAGCGCCGAACCGCGGTTAAGGCCGCCAAGGTCTTAAAGCTCAGCGTGGCGGGTGTTGATATTCTGCGCTCTGATACCGGGCCGAAAGTGCTGGAGGTCAATTCCTCTCCGGGGCTGCAAGGCATTGAGACCGCGACCGGCAAAGATATTGCGGCGCTGATTATTGAAACGATTGAAGCCAATGTGCCCAATGTGCTGCGGGTCAGCGCGCGGTGAGCGCGCCTGCGCAAAGCTTTGGCCTGCGCGCCGCGCTGACATCGGCGCTACAGTGGTGGGATGATGCCGGGATTGATACGCCGCCCGTTCCGCCCGCGCCGCGCGCGCGCCGCGCGCCGCCCAAGCCGCTCGACCCGGCCAAGCTCGCGCTGTCAAAACAGCCGCTGAAAGCGGGGCCGAGCGCAGCCCAGGTCAGCGCCGCCGCCGATGCCGATCGCGAAAAATTGCTTGCTGCCGCCAAAGCCGTCGCCGGCAGCGCGCCGACATTGGAGGCGCTTTATAAGGTCATCACAGATTTCGACGCAGCAGATTTATCGGTCAATGCCCGCGCCGCTGTCATAGCGCGGGGCAATGCCGGGTCCGGCGTCATGTTTATCGGCGAAGCGCCCGGCAAAGACGAAGATATGGCGGGCAAGCCGTTTGTCGGCAAAGCCGGGCAGCTTCTTGACCGCATGCTGGCGGCGATCGGGCTGGACGAGCAATCGGCCTATATCACCAATGTTTGTAATTGGCGGCCGGTCAACGGGCGCGCGCCCGGCGAGGATGAGTTGGCTTTGGCCCGCCCCTTTATCACGCGCCATATTGAGCTGGCGGCGCCGAAAGTCATCGTGCTGGTCGGCGGGACGTCGCTGGAAGTTTTGACGGGGCAAAAAGGCATCACGAAACTGCGCGGGCAATGGCAGGATTATAACGCCGGCGAGGCGGCCATCCCTGCCATGCCGCTCTATCACCCGGCCTTTTTGCTGCGCCGGCCGGAATTAAAAGCCGAAGCATGGCGCGACCTGCTGGCGATTAAAGCGCGAATTGAGGGGGCAGAATAATGCGATTAGCGACGATTTATTTGGCGGCAATGATTTTTACCGCTGCGCTGCTGCTTGGATGCAGCGGGCAAGACAGCGCCGCACCGGCTTGGGAAACGGTAGACGCTCAAGGCTCGCCGACAGCGCGGCATGAAGCGGCCTTTGTCGCCCATGATGACAAACTTTATTTAATCGGCGGCCGGCGCATTAATCCGGTGGATGTCTATGACCCTGACACAAATGCTTGGACACAAAAATCAAAAACGCCGATTGAAATCCATCATTTTCAGGCCGTCACAATCGGCGATAAAATCTATATTATCGGCGCAATGACCGGCGGATGGCCGGGCGAAACGCCGCTTGAAAATGTAATTATTTATCACCCCAAAGACGACCTGTTTGAAATATCTCATCCCATTCCCAAAGACCGCCGGCGCGGGGGCGCGGGGGCCGCCGTTTATAACGGCAAAATTTATATTATCGGCGGCATTACTAACGGGCACAGGGACGGCTATGTCAGTTGGTTTGACGAATATGACCCGGCCACCGGCGCGTGGCGCGTCTTGCCCGATGCGCCTCATCCGCGCGATCATTTCTCTGCTGCCGTTTCAGGCGACAAACTCTACGCCTTTGCGGGCCGCCGGTCAGAACATGCGATTGGCAACAATTTCGGGCAGACGCAGAAAATCGGAGACGTGTTTAATTTTTCAGCCGGCGCGTGGGAGCCGGTCACGCCGAACCTTGCTCTTCCGACGCCGCGTGCGGGCAATATGGCGCTGGCTTGGAATAACGAAATCATTATCGGCGGCGGCGAAAGCGATACTCAGATTGCGGCGCATAATGAGGTGCAGGCCTTCAACACAGTGTCGCGCACATGGCGTGATTGGCCGGCCTTAAACGAAGGCCGTCACGGCTCTGCCTTTGCCGTCTCGGGCGGCTATCTGTGGACCGCATCGGGCTGCGCAAAACGGGGCGGTAAGCCCGAACTGACTACGCTGGAGCGCATAAAACTGCCGCTGCAAACGCAAACCGCGCGCGAGGCTGCAGAGCCCGCCAAAGTCTTGCCCGCTCAAAATTCGGATGTCCAAGCGAAACTGCATCACGCGCTCACTCTGAATTTTGAAGGCCCCGCAACGTCAGAGACCGCGGCGGAAAATCCGTTTACGGATTACCGCCTGACCGTGACCTTTACCCAAGGAACCAAAAGCATCACCGTGCGCGGCTTTTATGCCGCTGACGGACGGGCCGGCGATAGCGGCGCGGCGGCCGGCAATGTCTGGCAAGCTCGCTTCATGCCAAGCACGACGGGGGAATGGAGCTACGCGGCGCAAATGCGCAAAGGCCAAAATATCGCTGTCAGCGGCAATGCCGATGCGGGCATGCCCATAGAGATTTCAAATGCTGCCGGCCGTTTCACCGTCGCGGAGTCTGACAAAACAGCGCCTGATTTTCGCGCGCCTGAGCGCGGCCTCCTGAAAGCGGCCGGCGGATATTTTCAGTTTGAAAAATCAAAAAACTATTGGCTGAAAGGCGGGCCGAACAGTCCGGAAAACCTGCTGGCCTATACGGGATTTGACGGCACTTACCGCGCCAAGAAAGAAGCGCGCGAAGGCGAGTCTTCTGCCGCCGGCGACATTCACAGCTTTGCGCCGCACCTGCAAGATTGGAACCCCGGAGACCCGACATGGGCCGGCGGGAAAGGCAAAGCCATCATCGGCAGCATGAACTATTTGGCCGCGCAGGGCATGAACACGGCCTATTTTCTGACCATGAATATTGGCGGCGACGGGAATGATGTCTGGCCCTACAGACGGCCCGATAATGTCACCCGGTTTGACGTCAGCAAGCTTGAGCAATGGAACCGGCTTTTTGATCATATGCAGGCCAAGGGGATTATGCTGCACATCGTTTTGCAGGAAACGGAAAATGAGCTGTGGCTGGACGGCGGAGACACCGGACCGGACCGTAAACTTTATTTATCAGAATTGATTGCCCGCTTTGCTCATCACCCGGCGCTGATTTGGAATTTAGGTGAGGAAAACGGGCCGGTCCACTGGCGGCCCGAAGGCCAAGACGACCGGCAACGCCGGGATATGACAGCCTTTATAACGGCGCAGGATCCTTACGATCATCCGATATTGCTGCACACCCATTCACAGGCCGATGAGAAAGACGACATCGCTGCGCCTCTGCTCGGCTTCGCCCCGCTGGACGGCTTATCCTTTCAGGTCGCGCACCGCGAAACCGTTTATGCTGAAACCGTGAAATGGCGCAAACTGGCCAAAGAGGCCGGCCGCGAATGGCTGATTACCATGGACGAGATCGGGCCGTGGTATACCGGCGCTGTGCCTGACGATATGGCCGGCAGCCATGACGCGCTGCGCCGCCACGTCTTGTGGGGGCATTTGCTGGGCGGCGGAGCCGGCGTAGAATGGTATTTCGGCGGCAAAGTCCCCGGCACGGATTTATCCTCCGAAGATTGGCGCACGCGCGAGCAGCTTTGGACGCAGACCCGTTACGCCCTTGATTTTTTTGAGCGCTATCTGCCCTATCCGGACATGACGCCCTGCCCCGGATTTCTTGACCGCGCCGATGTTTACTGCGCGGCCAAACCCGCTGAGGTTTACGCGCTTTATATGCCGGAGGGCGGCAGCGGATTTATGAAACTCCCGGACGGCCAAACCTTCACCCTGCACTGGTTTGACCCAAAGACCGGCGGCCCGCTTGAGACAGGGACAATAGACATGGTGACCGGTGAAAACCGCACGGATATCGGCTTTGCCCCCAATCATAACGGCAATGACAAAGTTTTGCTTATTCGCAAAGCGTCTGCCCCGTAAGCGCAGCGCTGACCGCCATTGCGCCTTGCCTCATACGCGGAAGTCAGTAGGGTTGCGAAAAATCGCCCCGATAGCTTTGGACATATTATGACGCGCCGCTTTTTACATTTGTGCCTGACTGTGATGACTGCCGGAGTCATAGGCGCCGCGTCGCCTTGCGTGTTTGCCGATACGCAATCCCCGGCGCCCGCGCGCAGCGAATATGCCCGCGCGCTTGATAAACTGATTGAGGATATGGAAGCTGCGGCGCTGGCGCACGATCCGATTGCCGCCGGTCTGGAAGGTGACACCCAAGCTGCCCGCCGCCTGCCCGATCTGTCCCCTGCCGCAATGAGCCAACAGGCCAAAGAGCGGGCCGTGTTTACCGCCCGTTATAACGCCCTGCCCCGCGCCGGATTTACCGGCGAAGATAAGCTGAACTATGATTTGCTCGGCTATGTGCTCAGCCGCGACGCGCTGGTTGGCGGCATTGATGACGGTCGCATTCCGTTTCGCAATGACAGCGGTTTTTTCAGCAATCTGTCATATGTCGCGCGCCTGACGCGCTTTGATAAGCCGGACGATTACGCCGCCTACACAGACCGGCTGTCAGAGCTGCCGCGCTGGTTTGCGCAGCATATCGATAATATGAAGCGCGGCATTCAAGACGGCTATACCGCGCCGGCAGAGATTATGCCGGGCGTCATACAGGCGATTGAAGATCTGACCGCGATTGCATCCGAGGATCACCCGCTCGCCGCGCCGTTTATGGACGTTAATGCGGATTTGCCTGAGCCGCTGCGTGCAGAAATACAACAAAAGGGACTGGCGATGATGGAGAGCGCGGTCATGCCCGCCTACCGCAATCTGCTAAACTTCATAGAAACAGAATATTTGCCAAAGGCGCGGCCGGGCATCGGGCTGTCTACGCTCAGCGGCGGCAAGACCGATTATGAGGCGCTGACAAAATATTTCACAACTTTGGACATAACCCCGCAAGAGGTCCACGCCATCGGTGAGCGCGAAGTGGCGCGCATTCGCGCGCGCATGGACGGCATTATCAAAGAGGTCAATTTTGACGGCACGTTCAAAGAGTTTTTAAACTTCCTGCGCACGGACCCTCAATTTTACGCGGCCACCCGCAAAGACCTGCTCAAAGAAGCAGCCTATATTGCCAAGCGCGCCGATGAGAAAATGCCGGAATATTTCCGCACACTGCCGCGCCTGTCCTACGGCGTTATCCCGGTGCCGGAATCGCTTGAAAAGAATTACACGACCGGGCGTTATTTTGGCGGCAATGCCAAGCAAGGAAAGGCCGGCAATTACGTCGTCAATACGTATAACCTGCCTAATCGCCCGCTCTATAATCTGCCGGCGCTGACCCTTCATGAAGGCGTGCCGGGGCATCACCACCAAATCTCGCTTGCGGCCGAACAGGAGAACGTGCCGAAATTTCGCCGCGATCTTTACCCGCATGCCTTTGGCGAAGGCTGGGGGCTTTACGCCGAAAAGCTCGGCGAGGAAATGGGCATTTACCAAACGCCTTATGAACAGTTCGGGCGCCTGACTTATGAAATGTGGCGCGCCTGCCGTCTCGTGATGGATACCGGCATGCACTATATGGGCTGGACCCGGCAGCGGGCGGAGGCCTGCCTGTATGAAAACAGCGCGCTGGCCCCGCATAATATCCGAACAGAGACCGACCGCTACATCGCCTGGCCGGGACAGGCGCTGGCGTATAAAATGGGCGAGCTGAAATTGGTAGAGTTACGCGAGCGGGCGCAAAGAGCCCTCGGTCCGAAGTTCGACATTCGCGATTTTCACGACGCTGTCCTTGTCAACGGCGCGATGCCGCTGGGCATTTTGGAAATCCGGATTAATGAGTGGATTAACAGCGTCAAAAACCGCTAAGCAATGCGCCCGGCGTGGGTTTTTATGACGGCGTGCATGTCAGCGTCCGTGTCAAAAATTCCGTACCAACCTTGGGGTTCGTGGGGCGGGTCGCCCATATAATTCAGATCGCCCGGTTTAAACCGAAAATCAGCGTGCGGCGTGCGGGCCTCGCCATTCCACGCCCAGAAATTACTTCCGGCAACAGGACCGCCGGTCATGACGCTTTTTTCTACGGCTTGATAAATCATGCCGTAAAATTGTTCTCGATATGTGGTGGCTGTCGCAGGGGTATAAATTTCATTGTCGCGCGGAAAGCCAAACTCCTCGAACACTAAAGGCTTGTTTAATTGTTCGGCCAAATCAACATGCTCTGCAATATAGCGGGCTACTTTTTTCATACCGCTTTCCCATGTGCCTTCAAGATTTTTGCCGTCTACCCAGCCCCAATTTTGCGGCCAAATATGTGCCGTCACATAGTCAATATTTTTATGCGCGCGAATAAAGACATCGCTGCGTCCGTTACTTGCCGCCGTCCCTTCCTGGCCCAGTGAGATTAAGTGATTGGGATCAAGGCCGCGGATAAGCGCCGCCGTTTCATCAATCCAGTCATAATAGTCAGGCAAAGCGCGGTCCATAATGTCGGGCGTTACGCCGGGGCGCGGCTCGTTACAAAGCTGCCAAGCCATAATCGCGGGATCATTGCTGTAGGCGCGGCCGGTAATGCTGTTCGTGCGCCCGACCAATGTTTTGACATGGTCACGATACATCATCATTGCGGGCTCAGAGCGGTAGAAATCCGTATTGGCATCTGCGAATTCAGGCCACGGATGGGCAGGATCATTCATATCGATGAATTCTCCCGTCTTGTAATAAAGATAGGTCATCATCCCGCCTGACCATTCCCAGAAATTCGTCAGATACAAGACCGCCTTCATATCGCGCTTGGCCAGTTCCGCCATGCAGTAATCCAGCCCTGCAAACAGATCTTCATTATAAACATCATCGTTTCGAAAGCCCGGCTTTATGCCGGCCTTGAGCGGGCCTTCTTCGGATGATGCGAGTATGCGCAAATTGGTCACGCCAAGGCTTTTGAGCTTATCCAGTTCGCGGCCCAAACGCGCGCGGTCCCCGTAAGCTGTTGCCGCGCCCAGATAAGCACCATACCAAATATTTGCGCCGACAAATCGGTAGGGCTTTCCGCCAAGGGTAAAAGCCTGCCCGTCCCGTTTGACAAAATTTGCGGCATTTTGCGGCGCAGCGGGCTTGCAGGACGCTATAGCTGCGCCTGCTGCCGCCAATGCGCTCGCCATAATGTGCCTTCTGTTCAATGATTTCATGACCGCTCCCCATCCTACGTAATAACAATGTTTATTCACGCCATGACAAGCTTGTCAATTTAATCGACCCCGATGAGACGGCGCGGCCAAAACACAAAAAAGCCCGGCGCGCTTTCGCGGCTCAGGCTTTTGGCTTCCCCTGAAGCCCCAAATCTTTCGATTTGCTTGATTTTATATGGCGCGGATGTCTTTCAATCCGCGCGCATGATTAAGATTTTAGAAACGGTAGCGACCGCGTACTTGCAGCGGCACTGTCCATGTATCGCTGCCGTTATTGATGCCGGCCAGCTCATTACCTGTGCCTGAAACAATAGAGCGTCCGTCGCTCTTAAGTTGACCCTGCCAACGCAAGCCTGTTTCCACGCCCAGTGTCATGCGTTTGGCAATCGGTGTTTCAATACCGACCATGCCGGCAGCGGTCGGAACCCAGCCGCCTTCATAAAGACCGACGTCAGCCAAAGCCGCACCGTCGCGCGTTACGTTTTGCAGCGAGATGTCGTCAAGATTAGCGGCGCCCAGCTTACCCTCAACATAAGGACGCAGGCGGATGTTACGGCCATAAACTTTCGGCGTGAAATATTGGCGAAGGCCAAGCTCAACGCCATAGCTTTCTCTGTCAGAGACTGAGCCGCGGAATGCGTCACCGTCAAGATCACCGAGGTTAAGCACGCCCGCGCTTTCATTTTCCTGATAAAAGACATTACCGGTGATTTTGCGATTTGGGTTCAAAGCGTAAGAGCCGCCCAGTTCTGCGCGCAAGCCGTCATCCCACAAATCTTCAGAACCGACATTACGCAGATTCGTTGTCGGGATATTGGTTTCTGATCCCGTAAGGCCATCACCGCCGACCAAAAAGCCGCCGCCCAGCGCGCCTTCAACATTCCAGCGTGACAGAGCGTTTCCGTTAACGCAGCAATTATTTTGGACTTTGTTGTAGTTATACTGGCCATAAGATTGGTTGCGATCAGAGTGACCGCCATTATGACCCATCAAACCTCCCAAGAAGGAACAGCCTGATAAAGCTACTGCCGATACGCCCATTGCGGCTAAAGTTGAAAAACGCATTTTGACCTCCGTTGTACGGTTTTGGGACACCATTCGTCCAAAACCCTATCGTCATACCAAGCGTTGCAAATCAAAGGCCGGTGCGCGGTTGCGCCCGGACTGCGAATTTCAACACCTAAAAATCTATTCCCACTGCAGCCCCCATGACCGCATTTGTTTCGATTAAAGCAGAACGAGTTTAAGCTTGCGCAAAGAGACATGGCTAAGATTTGGTAAAATTAAGCCCTCCCCGCAGCACGCGGGAAGGGCGGAATGTTCAGTCTGTTTATAAAGACTAGAAGCGGTAACGGCCGCGCAGAGAGACCGGAACGCTCCAGCGCTCTTCATATTGCGCCGCACCCGCTAGAGCCGTGCTGGCGGGGGCGATGGTATCATCGTCCAAACCGCCTGAATAACGAATGCCCGTTTCAAGGCCCAGCATAGCGTTAGAGCTGATCGGGCGCTCGACACCGATTAGGGCTGCGCCGGTGGGAACCCAGCCGCCTTCAATAAAGCTGAAGTTGCGGTTCGCTGTTGCCGGGGACGTCGACAAGCGAACATCGTTGAGCGCAATATCGTCGATATAGGCGCCGCCGACCCGGCCTTCGACATAAGGCTTGTACTTTTTGGAAATCGGCATGTTGACATATTGGCGAAGGCCAAGTTCTGCGCCGTAGCTCTCATGGTCAGAGAATTTACCGACCACTGTATTCTGCGCCGTTTCGCGCAAGGCCACTTCCTCACCTTTGGCTTTGGAATAAAAACCGGTCATCGTGACCATGCGATTACCCTTCAGGGACCGCGCTGCGCCGAGTTCCGCGCGGAAGCCGGGCTTGTAAACTTCGTCCATGCTCAGATTGTTATAAGCAAATCCGGCCGCATTTTCGCCGCTGAAGATTTGTCCGCCGGTAGAAATTTCCGTGCCGAGTGCGCCGTTCACAGTCCAGCGGTTTTCGCTGTGGCTGCCATAATGTCCGCCGCGATGCGGCGTATGGTAGGTTTTACTGTGCTGCGCCGGTACAGAATGCGTCGCGGCCGGGTACATCGTATTACCGACTAATTGGCCGCCGTGATCGTAATCGACCGGATATGTTGTCGCGACCGGATATTGATAGCCGGACTTTTCATAGACATCCGCGCTGTAATTACCGGTTTGAATTTGCGGGTTATAATGACCGCCCCCGTAATGCCCCGCCGGCGCGGCGCCCTGATAAGCGCCATAAGACGTGCCCTGAGTATAACCGTCATTCGTATAACCGAGCCAGCTACAACCCGATAAAGCCACGGCGGCAACGCCGCAAAGTAAAATGCGCATAATACGCTCCATAATCTGTTCGGATATTGCACTGTGCAATCCCGCCGGATTATGGGTTGCAACTTCCGGGCCAAGCTGCTGCCATTAAAAAACCCGGTCGCTTTTTCAAGCGCCGGGTCTTTTGAAAGTCTGTAAAGGTTTGCTTAGAAAGCAATCCGTCCGCGAACCCGAACAGGAACCGACCATGTGTCGTCAGATTTCGTGTTCGTTGCGCGCTCATTTGTCCAGCGCAGGCCGGTTTCGACGCCCAGACCGAAGTTTGGTCCGGCCGCAATTTCCGCGCCGACCATACCGGCGGCTGTCGGCTGCCAGCTTCCGCGAATGACTTCTTGCTTCTCAGGCGCTGCCACAATGTTGGTGTCATCCGTGTAAGTCGTCAATGTCACGTCATTATTGTGGGTAAAGCCTGCTGAGCCGGAAACATATGGGCGAATGCCTGTATTATTACCGACATAGTGGCGAAGACCGGCTTCGACTGTTGTCTGCTCTAAATCAGAATATTCGTACAAGCCGTCACCTGTGAATACAGAACCGCCGCCATTATCTTGCGTAATAGTGCCGTTTGTCACGACTTGGCCGTCATATTCTGTGCGAGAGGCTGACAGGAACGCTGTGTTGTTGCGATCAAGGTCATATTCCAGCGCTGCGCCATATGTGTCGCCTTCACCGAATGCGTCTTCATAACTGACAGCGTCCAATGCAGAGACAGAGCGCCCGGATGCACCGGCCGGCTTCGCGGCTTCGCCGCCGAAAACATTTCCGTCGTTAAAGCTGCTCACGCCCGCAAAGCCCGCAAGGCCCAAAGGCAGGGCTGCGCCGCCAAGGCGAAGGCGCGGTGCCTGATAGTAAGCCGGATAAGGACGCGGAACATAAATCGGCGCGCCTTGAATTTGTTGTACATTACCGCCGACAACTTGTCCGCCGGTCGCGTATTGCGAATATTGACCGCCAAGCGCCGTGCCGTAGCCCGCACCGGCGCCAAGGGTCGTTACGCCGCCTGCTGCGCCCTGGCCAAAGGCTCCGCCTGCACCTGCGCCGTAAATGCCGCCTGCTGCGCCGGGTCCAAACCCGCCAACGCCACCTGCGCCATAAGCACCGCCGGCGCCCGGACCAAATCCACCTGCACCTGCGCCATAAGCGCCGCCGGCACCCGGACCAAATCCGCCTGCACCTGCGCCATAAGCACCGCCCGCTCCCGGACCAAATCCGCCTGCGCCGCCGGCACCGTAGCCCCAGCCGTTCTGTCCGGATCCGTAAGCGCCTGCGCCGCCATAAGCTCCGCCGTAACCGGCATCGCATCCTGCGCCTTGATTCCAAGCGCCGCCATATTGGTTATGGCCGACAGCGCATCCGTTTGCTGATGAGCCGGAGCCCATACCGAGCCAGGAGCAACCTGACAATAATACTGCTGATAATGTGCAAATTGCGATGCGCATATCTGCCTCCCTTTTTTAAAAAAACTTTCGTCCTGAATAACGTGGTAAATGGATATGCTTAACAAAGCGTATTCAGGATTTAAAAATTTGCGTTTATTTTCAGATGGTTAAAGGTTAACCAAGGTTTAAATTTCACTTAAGATTGGGTTAAAATCCGATGCTGCCTCGTAAGGTGAGCGGGATAGCGAAGTTATCGTCTGTTTTGCCGCCGGACGTTGCCGAGCGGCCGCCCTCATAGCGAAGGCCCGTCTCGAAGGCCAAAGCCGCTTTCGGCGTGATTTGCCATTCTGCACCGACTGTGATGGCACCGGTCGGCACCCAGCCTTCTTCTAAAATTTCGACGGGGTCTGACGTTCCTTCCCGGCTGTACGTCGGGGCCGTCGGGTCATCAAAAAGGGCGCCTAGAAGTAATTCTTCGGTTTCCTGACTGACCTCAAGCGCATTGTAATGCGACGCACCCGCAGACGCAGATATGTAAGGTGTCAAAGGGCGCTCAAGATATTGCGGGAATACATCTTTAAAGTAATAGCGTCCGCCAAGCTCTAAATTGCTGCGGCGAAGCTCACTCGCCGTCGCAGACGTCCGCGCGACTGCTACGTCGGGAATGCTCGTGTTGGTAGCCGGACTTACAGGCGTTACGGCGTTGAATGTGCCGGGGTTGTTGGGATCTTCTACGTAGTCAGTGGTCGTAACCAAGCGGTGAACGTCGGCTTCGTATTCAACTCTGCTGCCTTCACCGCCTTCTGCGACAGTATAAGACGCATTACCAAAAACGGCGAAACGGTCATTAACCTGATATTCTGCTCCCGCGCCAAGCGTAAACGGCGCGCCGTAAATATCCGAAATTCTGTTATTTCTCACACTAGCCGCTGCGGCCGGAACAGGGTTGTTATTAATACGCGGCTCGTAATCTTCAACAATAACTTGGCCTTCAGCAGGCGTTCCGGACGTGCGTTGGTTGGAATGTAGCACCGGATTATAAAGTGAAGCTAAATTATCTGCGCTATAGGCTTCTCCGCTAACGGAGCGCTCCAAACCTGCCATGCCCGTCAGGCGAAAACGCGGACGTTTCCAGTAATTGTGAATGCCGTGATTCGCTGCGGCCTGCGCGCGGTTAATGTTGGCCAATGATTGACCGTAGCTTCCGGCCGCCGGCGCTTGGTAATTGCCGGCATAGGCTTGCGAGCCGCCATATTGGCCGCCCGGCAGGGCGATTGTAACTTGCTCCGGCGCGCAGCCTTGCGGCACGGGCTGAGCAACTGAGGTAATTTCACACGGGCCGTAGCTGCGCGGTGCACCGTAGCCTTGGCGCGGTGCTTGCGCGCCATATTGCGCGTGTCCGCCGCTATAACGGCCTGCGGCTTGCGCGCCGTGATTATAATCGGCCCAGCTTTTATCGGCGGACGGCGCGCCTAATCCCAGCCAGGAACAGCCTGACAGTAAGACGGCTGAAGTTGCAAGAGCGGCAATGCGCATAGGTATCTCCCACGGGAAAATCGATTATGGTTAACCGTGGGTTTGCCCTGTTATGTTTAACAAGTTGTGAAACAGGGCAATTTTTCTAAATTTTTTAGATTTTAGTGCGTGCCTCTATAAAATTTCCATCACCGCTTCGGGCGGGCGGCCGATACGCGCTGCCGTTTGCGTCTCAACAATCGGGCGTTCAATCAGCTTGGGCGTGGCGGCCATGGCGATGATGAGGTCCTCGCCCTCTTTTTGCGAAAGCCCCTGCGCTTTATACTCGGCCTCCCCCTTGCGCATCATCAGGCGCGGCTCGGTTATGCCAAGCTTTCCCATCAGCGCTTTGATGGCGGATACGCTCAGCGGCGTTTTCAGATACTCGACAATTTCGGGCTCGCGCCCCGCCCCGGTGAGCAAAGTCAAAGTCTGCCGCGATTTGCTGCACCGCGGATTGTGATAAATTTTAAGCAATTAAAGTCTCCATCTTGATTACGTTCTCTATATAGGCGACGAAAGCGCAATGAAAACCGCGCTTATCATTTCGTCCCAAGTTGCGGCCAGCCGGGTCGGCGCATCGGCAAGTGCGTTCTGCTTGCAGCGCTTGGGCGTAAGCACAATCGTGTTGCCGACAACCCTGCTGGGCCGGCACCCCGGTTGGGGCGCGCCCGGCGGCGGAGCCGTCGACGCCTCCCGCCTGTCCGATATGTGGCAGGCCATAGCGGCGCAGACTATCAAGATTGACGCCGTTTTGACCGGCTATATGGCGCAGGCCGCGCATACAGACTTGGCCGCCGTCATTATAAAGGCTTTGCGCAAAGCAAACCCTGCCCTCACCGTATTGGTCGATCCGGTCATGGGTGATCACGGCAAGCTGTACGTGCCGGAAGTAATTGCCCGCGGCATTAAAGATCGCCTGATCCCGCTTGCCGATTACAGCACGCCGAATTTGTGGGAGCTTGGCTATATCACCGGCAAACCCGCGGATAATCCGCAGCATATTCTGCGCGCCGCCCGCAGTTTAAAGGGGCGTACATTAGTGACCTCTGTTCCTAAAGGCGGCCAAATCGGCGCAATGCTCTGCGGCCAGAAAAGCGCAGCACAAGTCAGTCATGCCAAATTCGACAACACGCCCCATGGGGGCGGGGACAGCTTGGCGGGAACATTTTTGGCCCGCCTGCTCACCGGTCACGCGCCCTATGATGCCCTCGCCCTGTCGACGGCGTCGATATTTGAAATTTTAAAAATGGCTCAGGCCGCCGGCGATAATGAATTACCGCTGGTTCGCGGGCAGGAGGCTCTGACTGATACCGAGCCGCTCCCGCTCTTACCAATCCATAAGGACTCCCCATGACTGACGATGCCCCCATTCACGGATATTGCGCGCCCGGATTTGAAGCGGTGCGCGAGGCTTTCGCTGCCAATTTTGCCGCCGGCGAGGAAACGGGCGCAGGATTTGCGGCGCTGCGTGACGGGGTGGAAGTCGTAAATCTCCACGGCGGCTGGGCCGACCGCAAAAAAACGCGCGCCTGGGAGCGCGATACCATCGTGCCGGTCTTTTCATCCACCAAAGCCGTGGCCGCGATAGTCATCGCCCATCTGGCTGATGCCGATAAGCTCGGGTATAACCAAAAGGTTAGCACGCTCTGGCCGGACTTTGCGCAAAACGGCAAAGGCGACATTACGGTCGGGGATGTGCTGTCTCATCAAGCGGGCCTGTCCGGAATTTCTGACCCGACGTGGCAACCTGCCGACTGGATGGATTGGGACAAGACTTGCGACAAGCTCGCCGCCCAAGCCCCGATATGGGAGCCCGGCAGCGCGGCGGGCTATCACCCCGTCACCTATGGCTATCTGGTCGGAGAGATTGCCAAGCGCGCCGACGGGCGCAGCCTTGGCACGATATTACGCGACGATATTTGCGCGCCGCACGATATTGATTTTCACATCGGCCTGCCGGACAGCGAGCATAACCGTTGCGCTGACCTCATTAAGCCGCGCAGCGTGCCGGATTTAGGCGAAATTAATGACGCGACCCGTCTGGCTTTTATTGAAAAATGGTCAAGCTCCGCCGGCTCCGGCAGCCTTGACGCTTGGCGGCGCGCAGAAATTCCGTCCACGAACGGGCACGGCACGGCCAAGGGCCTGGTCCGTATCATGCAGATTTTCGAGGGCGGAAAGCTGGACGGCGAGGTTTATCTGTCCGAAGACATGCTGCGCGAGGCTAAAGCCGTGCGCGTGTCCGGCCCGAACTTGGTGCTGCCGTTTGACCTGCAAGGCTGCGCCGGCGTGTTTAAAAACGCGCCGAACTTTTTCTACGGCCCAAACCCCGACACGGTCGGGCACAGCGGATGGGGGGGGTCCTGCGTCTTTGCCGATGCCAAAGAAGGCCTGTCCGCCGCCTATGTCATGAATCGCCAAAGCCACCACCTCATGGGCGACCCGAGAACCCTGCGCTTGATTGAGGCGCTGTATGGGTGTTTGTGAAATAAGGGGGTAAAGCCCGCGCATCTTTATCGTAAATAATTTCGGCCGGACTGCATTAATATCTGTCGCAATCACCGTAAGTGCTCTACACGAGCGATTATGAGAAGAATGATTACACGCCTAATAATAGCCCGCATGATACCCGTTGCGATTAACGCCGGAAAGAAAGCCTTTCAGAAAAGAAAGACACCTCCTGCGGCCACGCGCAATAAAAGTGACATGACCGACAAAACCGGCGACGGATAAAACAGCCGTCTTTAAAACATTAAGCCCTACGCAAGCCACTCCAATATCGCCGCCGCCACCGCGTCCGGTTGTTCCCACATGGCCCAATGGCCGCAATCGGGGATCGTTACACGGGTGAGGTCTTCAATCATGTCCGGCATGGGATCAGTCAGGCTCGGCGGGAGGAGCAAATCATCCTCGGGCGAAATCATTAAAACAGGCAAGTCAATATTGTCCGGCAGCTTCGCCGCATATTCCCAATTCGGCCCGGTATTGCGATACAGGTTTATGCCGCCGGTAAATCCGCTGTGTGCGTAATTTTCAACAAAGACGGCACGCCGGGCGTCGGTCAGGATTTGGCCTTTCAGCGGCGGGCTGCCCGCCCCTAAAAACTGCTCAAACTTTTCCGGGATATAGAACATGTCATGGCGCGCCTGCGTGCCTTTGGGCACAGTGCGAAACATCAGGCGGAAAAACCCGTCAATGTAGCGCGCGAACAAAGCGTCTGCTTCGCCGTAGCGTTCATTAAAATGCACGAAATAGTGCTGCTCGCCATAGCGCTTTTTATAGATTTTGACCGGGTCGACCGGCGCGCGGCGAATATGCGGCGTGCAAATGGAAATAATGCCGGAGGTGCGCGGCGCTATCATGCGCGCCGCATGCCAAACAATAATGCCGCCCCAATCATGCCCGCATAATATCGCTTTGTCATAGCCGTAATGATCCAGCACCGCCTCAATATCGCCGACCAAACGGTCAATGCGGTAATCGCTGACATCCGGCGGACAGTCAGAGCGCCCGAAACCGCGAAGATCCGGCGCCATGACGCGGTAGCCGGCCTTTGCCAATATCGGCATAATCAGGCTCCAGCTATAGGCGATTTCAGGCCAGCCATGAATGAGCAGAATCGGAGTTCCGTCCTCAGGCCCGGCCGTATATACGGCGAGCCGGACGCCGCGGCTGTCGACGTAATCAGGAACAAAATCGGCAATCATGTGGTCTTTTAGCAACAGTTAAGCGCAAAGCGAGGCACAATCCGTCTGTTTTGCGGCATTTTCTTCTGGACGCGGGCAAAGCCGGCGTCTAAAAGCAGCCCAACTTAACAGCCCGCCCGTGCGGGCTTTGCGTCTTTATGCGCAAGCGAAACACTAAATTGGAAACGACTTACACATGGTAGAAATTTACGTCCGTCAGAATAATGTTGATCAGGCTTTGCGCGCTTTGAAGAAAAAGCTGCAAAACGAAGGCATCCTTCGCGAAATGAAAGCCCGTGACCATTACGAAAAGCCATCCGAGCGCCGCGTTCGCGAAGCCGGCGAAGCTGTTCGCCGCGTTCGTAAGCTGGCCCGTAAGCGGGCGCAAATGGAAGGCCTGATCCCGGGCAAGCCAAAGAAGCCGCGCCACGGCCGGTAATCTGCCGCACAGAATTTTGAAAGCCGCCCTTACGGGCGGCTTTTTTTATGGCCAAACCTGTCTGTGCCTCAACTCTCGCTCATGACTTGGCTGACGGTCATCGGACGGCGCGGTCTTTCCTGCCGAGCAATTTTCTGAAATCTCGCCGGCGCTAGGCCTTTTCACCGTAAACGACATAACGCAGCGGGCCGCCATAGCTGAGCGCGTCAAAAGGATAGCAGGTCACCAACGCGATGCGCGGCGCGTCGACGGAGGCTGACACGTCAATGCCGGATTCGGTTTTATCGACGATTTCCATGGCGCTGATTTTAAACGCTGTGACCTCGCCCGTTATCGCTTCAACCGTCACAATGTCGCCTGCCTGCAAGTCTTGAAGAAAAGCGAAATGGGTGTTTTTGTGCGCGGCGATGACGGACAGGCCCGGCGCGCCGGGGCGAACCGTTTGCTGCATATGCGCCGGCGCGAAGGCAAGCGCTTGGCCGGTTTCTGCGTCCAGTACAATTTCCGATGCGCCCAGACGCGGCACAGACAGGCGCGCCAGCGGCCGGGCATCCATGGACGCCCATGGCATGGCCGGCGCGCCCGCCGCTTGGGACCGGTCAAAGGCGCGCTCAATGAGCACGCCGGCCAGCGCGGCTTTGGCGGGAATATAAGCCGCCTTGGCCAAACACGCAGCGCCGAGCGTAAAACAAAGCGCGGCCATAATTGTGCGCGCCGCCATCATGCGCGGCGGCGGCGCGGCAAGCGCGCTATGCCCAGACCCAACAGGCTCAGCAGCGCGCCCAGCAGGCCCAAAACCTGATGCGGGCTCGCCGTATTAGGCAGGCGCAGATTTTGCGGCGCGGCGGCCGGCATGGCGCGCGGCGCGGCCGGGTTTGGGGCCGCAGACGGATCAAGGCCGGTCAGCTTGGCAAAGTCCCAGCCTTCCGGAAGCATGGTGGGGACCTTGGCGGTTTGAAGTCCTTCGCCGACGGGGCGCGACGGCGTGATATCCACCGCGACCAGTGAGGTCAGGCGGCTGACGATATGATGGTCCAACGCCGTTTGCAAAATCTCGCCGTCAATCTTATCCGCGCCGGCGCGGTCAAACCGGCTTTCTTCCAAGTCGGCAATTTTCTCGCGCGCCCACAGCACGGACAGGCCGGTCGCAGGCTGCGCGTCAGACAGACTTATCGCGCGGCTCCATGACTCGCCGGCCAGATTGCCTTTGACAGAGAAAGACGCCGGCAGATCCGCTGTTTTTACTTTGGCAATACTGACCACCGGATCGCCTTGATAAACGTCGCGATTGCGGGCGGGAAAAGCGCTGCCGTTGATATTGGTTTTAATATCGGTCAGCACCGGGCTGTCGATGGATTTGAAAAGGCTGCCCATGCGTTTGGTCACTTCGGATGTGTCGCCGATTTGAATATAAGTTCCGCGTCCGAATTTGGCGGCGCGAGACATAAAATAGCTGTTGGGGGCGGCGCCGATACCGACCGGGAACAGGCGCGTGTCTTTAAGCTCGTCCTTAATCTGAGCAAATAATTGCCGTTCATTCCCGATAGCGCCGTCCGTGATGAAGATAACTTGGCGAAGGCGGGATTTATCGCTGCCGCGCGCATTCAAAGCCTCCGCCAGCGCCGGCGACATTTGCGTCCCGCCGCCCGCTTTCAGCGCACGCACCCAGCGCTTGGCGCTTTTAATATTGGCGGGCGTGGCAGGAATCGAGCTAGGATTAAAACTATAATGAGTGCCGGAAAAACGGATCATATTGAATGTATCGCCCGGCTTTAAATGATCGAGCGCCAGCAGCAAAGACTCGCGTGCCTGCTCAATTGATGTGCCGCCCATAGAGCCGGACGTATCTATAACAAAAACACTCTCGCGCGCCTGCACTTTGACATCGCTTGCGTCTGCGCTCGGCGGGGTCAGCATAGACAGCAAATAGGTGTCATCGCCGATGGTTTGCGAAAACAGCGCGCTGTAGGGCTGCGCCGTGTCTTGGGCGCGCCATTCGAGCATGAAATCCCGGTTAGCCGGCACTTCGCCTTCGGCCAGGCTGATTGTAGCGCTGTCTGCGTCAATCACTGACATGGCGATATTGTGGTAAGCGCTTTTGACCTCAGCCAAATCAAAGCCGGCATCTAATGTGATGTCCATGCTCACCGGCAGGCGCATATATTTCACCGGCTCAAGCTGAGGATTTTGCAGCGGCGGGGTAATGGCATTGCGGTCAAGGACCGGGTCCAGCACAAGATTTTGCAAGCCTTCAGTGGTCGCGACTTGCACGATTTGCGCCGGCGGCGAGTAGCGCGGCGCAACGGTCATCGGAAAGCGCGCGGTAAATACGCCGTCTTTCATAATCGCTTTATCCTGATACTCAATTTGAATGGAGACGGATTCGTGCGGCCCGATATTGGCAACGGACGCGGTAAAGATATTGGGGCGCTGCTGCTCGACCAGGCTCGCCTTTTTGCCTTCGGCCTTGGCCTGCTCATAAATTTTCTTGGCCTGTTTTTTTTCTTTAATCTGTCCTTCAATCATGCGCCCGCCAATGACCATACGCAGCCGGTCAACGGCGGCATTTTCCGGCAGGGGGAAAACATAGACGCCTTCAACCCAAGCATCCGATGTGTTTTGAAACGTCTGCGAAACTGTTGTCCGGATAACGGGGCCGGCTATGTCCATATCGACATCGGTGGCGACCATAGGCGCTTCGACATATTTCCCGTCCGCGTCCGTGCGAAACATCAGCGTGCCGGCTTCGGCGTCATTAATGCCGACCTCGCGCAGCTCAGCCTGACCGGTAATGCTCGGCTGCGGCGGCGGGGCGTCTGCATAGGCCGGCGCAAAGCCGCCTGCCCCTGCCAGGATTGCTGTGGATGTAAATAAGATGTGCCGTAATGTCATGAAAGCCTCCGCCGTTAAAGTGATGGAGCTTTCATAAAATGTGACTGTGCCGAGCGTGCGGCGTGATTAAGATTATATGGCGGCAATCTCGCCGTAATGTTTCAAATTTGCCCCGAGCCTGACGCGAAGCTGCCGTAATTGCGACCGGTCAGTTCTCGGGCTGCACTTCAGGAACCTGCGTTTGAGGCATGGCATCTTGCATAATTTTCGGCAGTGCCTCCTGCATCGGCTCAAGCGTTTCGAGCATTTTACCCATGACCTGCTCATCGCCCATCATTGAGAGCATAACGCCGGTCAAGGCGTTAAAGTCAGGCATGCCGTTATCCGTTTTGGCTTTCAAATCAGCACCGTCCATTGCCCCGGACATCGCGCCGAGGGCTGATTTCATACTGCCTTGCAATTTTTCGTCCTGCATCAAAGTCTGAAGGCCCGCCATCATCTTATTAAAGTCCGGCATTTGCGCCTGTATTTGCGCAATGTCAGCTTGGCTTAACGGCTTTATTTGCGCCGGCGTTTTTGCGGGCGCTTCAATCTCATGGGCAAAAGCGGCCGGGGCGAGTGCTAGAGCGGGCGCAAGACAGAGTGTTTTAAAGACAGCATTGGGCATATCAGGTCTCCGGTTATTCAATTTTTAAGCTATCACACTTAGCTGAACCGCGCCCGAACGAAATACAGTCGAGGCCCGGCCGCCGACAAACCGTTCAATACGCATTCAGAAACATTAGGGCAGACTGCGTGCATCAACCCTAACGGAGAAAAGACCTATGAACTTAATGAACTTGGCTAAAGATATGTTGGCGAAAAAACTCGGCGCTGACAGCGGTGCAATCGGCGGCGTTATGGACAGCTTGATTGGCGGCGGCGAAAAAGCCGATCTTGGAGGCCTCGTCAGCGGCATGAAAGAAAAAGGCCTTGGCGACATTGCCTCGTCTTGGCTGGGTGACGGCGACAATGCCGAAATTTCTCCGGAGCAACTGAAAGAGGTCTTAGGCCCGGATCAGGTTGCGCAGGCGGCAAGTCAGCTTGGAACCGATGAAGGCTCTCTGCTTGACGGCCTGAAAGATGCCCTGCCGCAATTGATTGACAAATCCAGCAATGGCGGCTCGCTTTTAGACTCCGTGGGCGGCGTCGGCGGATTGGCCGGCATGGCCAAAAAACTCTTCTAGGCCGGCGCAGCTTTCCTTTATTAAGGCGTCTCCCAAGCGGAGGCGCCTTTTTTATTCCCCGCGCCGGCGCGCGGGGCAAAGCCGGTTGCGCCGGGCGCGCCTGCGCGATACACCGCGCCCATGAGCAAACCTGACCAATCTGATGACCCGCTGATTTTAGTGGCCGCCATTGCCGGCGCATTTGGCGTGCGCGGTGAGGTAAAATTGAAATCCTTCACCGCCGAGCCGGACGCCTGCCTGAGCTATGGCCCGCTTCTCGACGCGAAAGGCGCAGCCGTTCTGACAATCATTAAATCGCGCACGGTTAAAAATGCCCTCGCCGTGACGGCCAAACAGGTTACGACCCGAGAGCAAGCCGAAGCGATGAAATCTACCAAGCTTTATGTACCGCGCAGCCGCTTACCCCAGCCGGAGGAGGACGAGTTCTATCTGACCGATTTGGTCGGCCTGTCTGTGGAAATGCGCGACGGCAGCCCGCGCGGCCGCATTAAAGCCGTGCATGATTTCGGCGCCGGCGACCTTTTGGAAATTCAAAGCCCCGGCGAGAAAGATTGGCTTTTGCCGTTCACAAAGCTCGCCGTTCCTGTTGTAGACATTACGGGCGGAAAGGTCGTCATTGATCCGCCGGAAGAGATTGAAGGCGATGAAGATCGCGACACATGATCCGTTTTATTTTTACGGGATAAAAAAACGGCCGGGAGAAAACTCCCGGCCGTAATGTGTTGGCGATTTGATAAGGCTTACGCCACGTCAAACCGGTCTGCATTCATGACCTTGGTCCAGGCAGCGACGAAGTCGTCGACCATTTTTTGGCCGTTATCATCTTGCGCGTAGACTTCAGCATAGGCCCGCAGAATTGAGTTTGACCCGAACACCAGATCACAGCGCGTCGCCGTAAATTTCGGCTTGTCCGTTTTACGGTCGCGAAGCTCATAGAGGCCGTCTTCATCTGTCGGATTCCAAGTAATCGACATGTCCGTCAGATTGGTGAAGAAATCTTGGCTGAGCGCGCCCAGATTATCGGTGAATTGGCCGTGCTTCGTACCGCCATGATTTGTGCCGATAACCCGCATGCCGCCAATCAGGACAACCATTTCCGGCGCTGTCAGGCCCAAAAGCTGCGTGTGGTCCAGCATCATTTCTTCGGGGTTTGCCGCATAGCGCGCCTTGGCCCAGTTGCGATAGCCGTCAACAAGCGGCTCGAGCGGCTCAAAGCTTTCCGCATCTGTCTGCGCGTCTGTAGCGTCGCCGCGTCCCGGCGTAAACGGAACCGATGCCTTATAGCCGCCGGCCTTGGCCGCTTGCTCGACGCCGACATTACCGGCCAGAACAATAACGTCCGCAATGGACGCGCCGTTATCAGAGGCAATACCTTCCAGCACGCCCAAGACGCGGGCCAGTCTTTCGGGCTCGTTACCGGCCCAATCTTTTTGCGGCGCCAGACGAATGCGCGCGCCGTTTGCGCCGCCGCGCATGTCAGAGCCGCGATACGTGCGGGCGCTGTCCCATGCCGTCGTAACCATGTCAGAGACAGACAGGCCGCTTGCGGCAATGGCTTTTTTCACAGCATCGACATCATAGCCTGTCGGGCCGGCCGGAATCGGGTCTTGCCAGACCAGATCTTCGCTTGGCACTTCCGGGCCGATATAACGGGCTTTCGGCCCCATATCGCGGTGGGTCAGTTTGAACCAAGCACGGGCAAATGTGTCGGAGAAATAGTCGTGGTCGTCACGGAATTTCTCCATATAGCTGCGATAGATCGGGTCAACCTTCATCGCCATATCCGCGTCCGTCATTAAGATGCGGCTTTTATCGGATTTGTCATGGGCATCGACCGGACGGTCTTTGTCTTTTAAGTCAACCGGCTCCCATTGCTGCGCGCCGGCCGGGCTTTTGCGAAGCTCCCACTCATGATCAAGCAGCATATCAAAATAGCCGCCGTCCCATTTGGTCGGCTCTGACGTCCACGCGCCTTCCGGACCGCCTGTAATGGTGAATTTTGCATTGCCTGTGCCATCGGGATTGTGCCAGCCAAAGCCCATGCCGTGCACGTCTTCGCCTTCAGGCTCTGCGCCCAGTGCGCCGGCGTCGCCGTTACCGTGCGCCTTACCGATAGTATGACCGCCGGCTGTAAGCGCCGCCGTTTCTTCGTCATTCATCGCCATACGCTTGAACGTTTCGCGCACATCATGAGCGGTGCGCTGCGGGTCCGGAACGCCGTTCACGCCTTCGGGATTGACGTAAATCAGGCCCATGACCACCGCTGCAAGCGGGTTTTCCATGGAAGAGCGATCGTCAGCATCATCATAACGGTTATCGGTCAGCCATTCTTCTTCGGATCCCCAATAGGTATCAATTTCAGGGGCGTAAATATCGCTGCGGCCGTAGCCAAAGCCAAATGTCTTCAGGCCAGCGACTTCATAACCGGCGTTACCCGCCAGAATAATCAAATCTGCCCAGCTGAGCTTATTGCCGTATTTCTTTTTAATCGGCCATAACAGGCGGCGCGCTTTGTCCAAATTGGCATTATCCGGCCAAGAGTTCAGCGGCGCAAACCGCAGATTACCGGTGCCGGCGCCGCCGCGCCCGTCTGACAGGCGATAAGAGCCGGCGGCATGCCAGGCCATACGCACGAAAAGACCGGCATAGCTGCCCCAATCGGCCGGCCACCAGTCTTGACTGTCTGTGACCAAAGCATGAACGTCACGCTTGACCGCGTCATAATCGAGGGTTTTGACGACTTCTGTATAGTCAAAGTCTGCGCCCATCGGATTGGTCTTCGTGTCATGCTGATGCAAAATGTCCAGATTGAGCGATTTTGGCCACCAATGATTTAAGGGCTTCGCCGTATTGGTTGATCCGCCGTGCATGACGGGGCATTTCCCGCTTGTTTTTACTGTCATCTCATTCATCAGATATCCTTTCAGTCAGATGTGTTCCAAAGCCGAACCGTCTCAGCCACTTTATGTTCCCAAGCACTCATTAAAGCGCAAGTTTAATCATTTTCATAATTGATTGTTTTGATAATTGCGATAGGCATAGCCTATGAACATTAGAGACCTGACCTATATCCGCGCTGTGGCCAGATTTAAGCATTTCGGCCGCGCGGCGGAACATTGCCATGTCAGCCAGCCGACGCTCTCCGGACAAATCAAAAAGCTGGAGACCGAGCTGGGCGTAACCTTATTTGAACGCGATAATCGTTCTGTGCGCATTACAAATGTCGGCAAAGATATTGTCGCCCTTGCTGATAATGCTTTGGATGTTATCGGCAACATCAGAACCTTGGCCGAAACAGCCCGCGATCCGCTGGGCGGGCAGTTTAGGCTGGGCTTCATCCCGACCATTGCGCCCTATCTGGTCCCACACTTTGTTCGCCAAAGCCGGCAGGCCCTTCCGGAGCTGCGGCTCAATTTTATGGAGGACATCACAGATCGCCTGATTGAGGCCCTTCATGACGGGGATTTGGACGCCGCCATTCTGGCCACACCGCCGGAGGATTCGCGGCTCAGCGCTATCGCGCTTTATGATGAGCCGTTTTGGGTCATCTATCCGGACGCGCACAAGCTGCGCATGATTGACGCTATTCATACAAGCGACTTGCCGGAGGACGAACTGCTTTTGCTGACGGAAGGCCATTGTTTCAGAGACCAAGCGCTGGACGTTTGCAAAATCAACGCCGCGCCGGAGGCTCGCGCCATTCAGGCGACAAGTCTGTCGACCTTGGTCAATATGGTTGTTGCCGGGCAGGGCATTACCTTAGTCCCGGCGATGGCCCTCGCCGGACAAACGGCAATCGGAGGCGTGCTGACGCAAAGGCTGAGCGATCACGGCGCCAGTCGGCGTATCTTCCTGACCTATCGCAAGACCTTTCCGCGGCAAAAACTGCTCGACATGATTGGCGGCGTTATATGTGCCAATCTGCCGGAGGGCGTGCAGCCTGTAGGCTGAGCCGCAGCTGCGCCCTTTCTTTTAGGTCGGGAGTCCGCTAAACGCGCGGCCATGACGCAAGACGTGCAAAACCCGTGGCATATGACAGCCCTGACCCTGTTCCCGGACGCTTTTCCCGGCGTGCTGGACGTGTCTGTCATCGGCGCAGCGCAAAAGAATCACATTTGGACGTCAGATGTGGTGGACATACGCGATTTTTCGTCTAATAAGCACCGCTCTGTCGATGATACCCCTGCCGGCGGCGGCCCCGGAATGGTGCTGCGGGCTGACGTAGCGGGAAAAGCGATAGAAAGTGTGGCCCGAAACGGGCGACCGCTGATCTACTTAACCCCGCGCGGGGCGCCGTTGACACAGAAACGTGTCAGAGAGCTGGCGACCGGCCCGGGGGTTATTGTGTTTTGCGGACGCTTTGAAGGGCTGGATGAACGCGTCATCGACGCGTATGAAATGGAAGAGGTCTGCATCGGCGATTTTGTACTCGCCGGCGGAGAGATCGCCGCACAAGCGCTCGTCGAGGCTTGCGTGCGATTATTGCCGGGCGTATTAGGCGCGGCAGACTCAACCGTTGATGAGAGTTTTGAAGACGGCTTGCTGGAGTACCCGCTCTACGCCAAGCCGGCCAAATGGAACGGACGGACAATTCCTGATGTTCTGCGGTCCGGAAACCACAAGGCGATTGCCGACTGGCGGAAAGACAAACAGATTGAGACAACTAAGGCGCGCAGGCCTGACCTTTATAAGGCTTACATGCGCAAAACAGGAGACGGAAAATGAACGTCATTGAAAAATTGAACAAAGCCGAAGAGGCCCGCTTACTGGAATCAGGTAAAGTTA
The DNA here is from genome assembly GCA_938010385.1 of uncultured Robiginitomaculum sp. Taxonomy (GTDB): domain Bacteria; phylum Pseudomonadota; class Alphaproteobacteria; order Caulobacterales; family Maricaulaceae; genus Robiginitomaculum. The sequence goes on along the minus strand of CALLVD010000019.1, from coordinate 4,137 downwards.
TCCCTGATTTTTCCGCAGGCGACACGCTGACCGTACAGGTCCGCATTACCGAGGGCTCACGCACCCGTCTTCAGGCGTTTGAAGGCGTTTGTATCGCCCGCTCCGGCGCCGGCCTTAATGAGGCGTTCACGGTTCGCAAAATCTCCTATGGTGAAGGCGTCGAGCGCGTTTTCCCTGTCTATTCTCCGCTGGTCGAAGAAATTGTTGTTAAGCGCAAAGGTAAAGTCCGCCGCGCCAAGCTTTACTATCTTCGCGACCGCCGCGGTAAGTCTGCGCGTATCGCAGAACGCACGACAGGACGCGGCATTGTCGCGGCCCGCAAAAAAGGTGAGCAGCGCGTGAAAAAAGACAGCTAAGCGCTTACAGCAATAAAGCTTTCAAGCCCTCGCATACAGCGGGGGCTTTTTTTTGGACCGGATTAAACGCTTATTGACCCTTTTTGCCTATGTTCAGTTCGGCGCTTTAGCGTGAGTGGGGTAGGAATGTATGTCGCCTTGGCTGACAAAATATGAGCGATTTTTACGCTTGGATACTCTGGAGAGTTCAAGCGATCTGCTGCGCGCACGCGGCATATATATTATCGGCTGGGCCTTTGTTCTGACCCAGATTGTTAATCAGTTTGTTATGTATAAATCCTATGGCCGCTGGTCATTTGATAATCATGTTTCAAGCGCAGCGGTTGTTCTGGTTATCGCGACAATCCACGCCCTGCGGTATTACAAGCGTTTCAGCGTCTATGCCGCAATCTACTCACTGCTGATTTTTGGCGGCATATGGGCCTCAGCTGTCATCGACGGACAAACCGGGATTAACTCGGCCCTGCTGCCGCTGATTATTTCAGGGTCTATTATGTCAGGACTTGTTGCCGGTTGGCGAGCCGTCATCGTCTATACGGCCATGGCTATGGGGCTGCTGCTGGCGCTTTACTCAGTCTCAGTGAATGCCCCGCCCCAGATTTATCTGGACCCTGCCCTTAACGCGACCCGAATTTTTCAGCGCTTGGTCCAATCTATGCTTGGGTTGTTTTTGATTGCCACGATTGTGGGCATGTCCAGCTATAACATGTTCAGCCTGTTTGACGGCCTTGAGACAGCCGCAGAAAAAGCCCGTCAGGCCGATGCGGCAAAATCACAATTTTTAGCCAATATGAGCCATGAACTGCGCACGCCGCTGAACGGCGTTATCGGCATGAGTGAGCTTTTGGTAAAAACGAAACTGGATTCAACCCAGCGAAGCTATGCAGAAATTGTCGCCAAAAGCAGCCGCAGCCTAGTTTCAATTATTAACGACATTTTGGATATTTCGAAAATTGATGCCGGAAAAATTAAATTAGACTCAGCGCCGCTGGATCTGAACGCGCTGATTACATCGCTGATTGCCCTGCACCTGCCGGCGGCGGTTAAGAAAAGCATCGCGCTGGAGCTGAATTACGCGCCGCATGTACCGCCCGTAATCATCGGGGATGCCGGCCGCCTGCGCCAAATCATGAACAATCTTATCGGCAATGCGATCAAGTTTACCCGCGAGGGGCATGTTAAAGTCTGGGTGAACGGACGTCCGCACGCCGCAAGCCCCGGCAGCTGGGAGCTTTTCGTCTGCGTTCAGGATACGGGCATCGGCATTGCAAAAGACGATCTGCCTAAGATTTTTGAGCGGTTTGAGCAAATTGAAACGGAGCTGTCACGCGGTACGGACGGCACAGGATTAGGCCTGACCATTTCTAAAGAGTTTATTCAGGTCATGGGCGGGCAAATGACCGTGCAAAGCACGCCGGGGCAAGGCTCTATGTTCTCGTTTAGCCTCACAACGGCCGCGCCGCAGAGCAACACCGAAACTTTGCCGCAAAGGGACGACGAGATACCGTTTCGCGCCGCCTAGCCGATTAAATCATCGCATGTGCTGATATCGCCCTGGCGCAGAGATTTTACGCTCCAAAAATTGGCGTTAAGCGGCCCGTTCGGTCCGACAACGGACGGATCATAGCCGTAAAGGCAAGTGCCGGCTTCAAAGATATTGAAACAGTGCACGCCGGGCACTTCGTCGCTTTTATATTGATAGCAAATCTGATCATCAAAGACGCGCCATATGCCGGAAATCCGCATATCGCCTTCTTTATAATCGGTTGTTCCGTCTGCCGCTGTGGTTTCGCGAAACTGATTTGTCCCGGTGCGCTGGCGCGTAGTCTTATACGTGCCGTGATGGGTTTTTCCGGCAAAGGCTGCTGTCAGGCTGTCACCGGACAGTTGCGTCAGCTCTTGACCGTTTAAATAATTATCGCCGTCAGGATTTATCATCTGCGCGCCGGAGACCGGCGCGAGCGCGACAATCAAAGCAGAAATCAGAAAAGCGCGGCCGCGCATTGTAACAGGAGCATTTGACATACATATAGAGTGCAACGCCCGCCCGCCCTTTTGCAAGAGTTTCGCGCATATGAGTTCAGAAGAATCTAAACCGCAGCAAGAGCCAAGTGACGATGCGCGCGGGCGTTATGTCAGCGCGAATGAGTACCGCCGCCCGTCCGAGCGTATTTTTCGCCGCAGCCGCGCCGCCCGTGATCGGCGCAAAAAGTCCGATAAATCGGACTTTCGCTTTATCTCACTGCTGCTTCAACTCTGCGTCCTTGCCGCTATGGTGCTGGTGGCCGCCGGCGTGTTTGCCCAGCGTTACATGCAGCCGGGGGCGCCGCAGCCGGACGGCGCGCAGGCTTTGTTTACGCCGGTTTTCGCCGGATTATCCCTGTTAGAATTCGGCGTTATCGGCATATTGATAGTTTTCGGCTGCGTTTTGTGGCTTGGCCGCCGGCGCTGAGGCTCAATCCGTCCAAAACCCATTGCACCCGCGCGCCGCATAGCGTAAACGGCGCGCTGTTTTTATCTATCCCCCGGGAGACACATTATGGGTTATCGTTACGCAATTGTCGGCGCGACAGGCAATGTCGGCACAGAGATGCTCGAAATTCTGTCAGAATCAGATTTGGACGTCAGCGAATGTTACGCCGTGGCCTCGCGCCGTTCTGTCGGCCGCGAAGTCAGCTTTGGTGACAAAACGCTGAAATGCGTCGATCTGGAGCAATTTGATTTTTCCAAAGTCGATATCTGCCTGATGAGCGCAGGCGGTGACATTTCAAAAAAATGGTCACCGATTATCGCCAAAGCCGGCGCGATTGTTATTGATAATTCCAGCGCCTGGCGCATGGACCCGGACGTGCCATTAGTTGTGCCGGAAGTGAACGCCGACGCGGTTAAAGATGCCCATAAAGGGATTATCGCCAATCCGAATTGCTCGACCATTCAAATGGTTGTTGCGCTCAAGCCGCTCCATGACGCGGCGAAGATTAAGCGCGTTGTTGTCTCGACTTACCAATCTGTCTCCGGCGGCGGTAAGAAGAACATGGACGAGCTTTGGGAGCAGACCAAGTCTGTTTTCCATCCGCAAGACACCTTCCCGCCCGTCAATTTCACAAAGCAAATTGCTTTTAATGTCATCCCGCATATCGATGTCTTTATGGACAGCGGCGACACCAAAGAAGAGTGGAAGATGAAGGTTGAGACCATGAAAATCCTCGACCCGGCCATTAAAGTCACCGCAACCGCCGTTCGCGTCCCCGTCTTTGTCGGTCACGCCGAAGCGCTCAACATTGAGTTTGAAAACGAGCTGTCCGCCGATGACGCCCGCGATATTTTGCGCGAAGCCCCCGGTCTGATGGTCGTCGATAAGCGTGAAGACGGCGGCTATATCACGCCGATTGAATGCGTCGGCGAATTTGCCACCTATGTTTCACGCATCCGCGAAGACTCTACGCAAGACAATACGCTGAATATGTGGTGCGTCTCTGACAATCTGCGCAAGGGCGCGGCGCTTAACACGGTGCAAATCGCCGAAGCGCTGGTTAATCGCGGCTTGGTTAAGGTCCTGCCGGCGTCGTAAGGTCAACGCGCAATTTTAATTTAAAGGTCGCCTCTCGGGGCGGCTTTTTTATTGCCGTTGTAGCGTCACGTCCAAGTTCGCGCCGCGATAATAAATCGCATATCCGCCGACCGTTTCGCGCACCTGCAAAATCATCAGGCGGTCATCAATGTCAATGCGGATAACCCGGTCACCGGGCGCGTAATCGCTTTTTAGCTCTACCTCAACCGT
>CALLVD010000018.1 GCA_938010385.1 uncultured Robiginitomaculum sp. | reverse complement strand
ACATGCAGGCGCATCGGGCCTTGCAGCGCCAATGACGCGCTCATCAGCTCGGCCATAATTGTGGAGACCAAAGTGGCCGGCAAATCATCGGCGCGCCGCGCCAAATCGCGCACATGGGATTCCTCACGCGAAGGCCGCCACACGCCGACGCCGGCTTTTGACGCGCGCACCTGGGCGTTCAGGCCGAGGCGCTCGGCGATCAGCTCAAGCAGGGCCGTGTCGACGCGGTCAATCTCACCTCTGAGATGATTGATGTCGGGCGTTTTTGAAGTGTCTGACATTAAGAGCCCGTCTTTCCTGTTTGCGCGGTTCTCGCCGGGCTTGCCGGGATTAAATCCGGCACCCGCATTTTCGCGGTATGCCCGCTTTGAGTATTGGCATAAAGCCGCTTTATCGCGCGCACAAGGATTAGCCCGGAAAATCGCGGCATAACCGTTTCGCCGAACCGCTCCAGCCCGCCCGCAATCCCCGTCAGGCGCCGGCTCGGCGGCATGTAAAGCGCGCCCGCCCAAGCCGTGGGCAAAAACTGCGCGCCGGTCAAAACCGCGCCCAGCTGCCCGCGCGTAAACGGACGGCCCGAGCCAAACGGCGAGGCGTCAGAGCGCGACCACAGCCCGGCGCGATTAGCCGCCAAAATCACGATCTGCCCTTCGGGCCGCAAAACGCGCCAAAGCTCGTCCATCAGCCGGGCCGGACGCTGCGTATCCTCAAGGCCGTGCGCAACAAAAACGCGGTCAAAACTCGCCGTCGCAAAGGGCAGGCGTTCATCCTCAACCAGGCAGGTAATATTACCGCGCTTTGATCGCGAAATCATCGCGCCCTGATCTTCGGGCATGGCAAAAATCAGGCTGCCGGCCTGCCCGCGGTAACGCATCAGATAAGGCGCGCAATAACCAAAGCCGAGCACGTCGAGCCCCTTCACATCGCCGTCCGCTTTCGGCCAAAGCGGATCTAAGCGGCGATTGACCATAGCCCGCGCGGTCTTGCCCAAAGGGGAGGCGTAAAATCGCTCTATGTGAATTACGTTTTGACGCACGCGGCCTTGGCTCCTAGTTTGGCTCTTTAATACCGAAAGGGCTTGTGTGCCGCTACTGATAAAAATGTTTCCGTGCCTGTCGGATAATTACGGATTTTTGGTTCATGACAGCGAGAGCGGGCAGACCGCGACCATAGACACGCCGGACGCCGGCGAAATTATGCGCCAAGCCGAGCGCGCCGGCTGGACCCTGACCCATATTTGGAACACCCATCACCATTGGGACCACACCGGCGGCAACGCGGCGATTAAAGACGCGCTCGGCGTGACGATTATCGGCCCGAAAGCGGAAGCGGAAAAAATCCCCGGAATTGATGTGACCGTCGGCGAGGGCGACGCGGTGCGGCTCGGCAAGTATGAAGCCAAGGTCTATGACACGCCCGCCCATACGCTCGGCCATATCGCCTATCACTTTGCCGGCGAGCGCGTCATCTTTGTCGGTGACACCTTATTTGCGCTGGGCTGCGGGCGGTTATTTGAAGGCACCCCTTCGCAAATGTGGGCCGCCATGCAGCGCTTTGCTGCCCTGCCCGCGGATACGAAAGTCTACTGCGCCCATGAATACACGCTCTCCAACGCCGCCTTCGCGGTCACTGTCGAGCCGGACAATCCCGACCTTTTGGATTACATCAAAACCGCCAAAGCCAAGCGCGATAAAAACGAGCCAACCGTGCCGACGACGATAGGCGCAGAAATTGCGGCTAATCCTTTTATGCGCGCGGGCAGCGCGGAGCGGCTCGGGGAGATACGGGCTGCAAAGGATGCGTTTTAGGCTCTTTCCAAAACTTACATTGCGGACAACACCCTCCTCCCGCTCATCCCGATGAAAATCGGGATCCAGTGTCCCCTAACTTGCCAAACTCACCTGACTTATATATGTTCGCTTAATGTTCTATGTGTATATTATGACGAATAAGCGAAACGGAACCTTATACACCGGGCATACGGATGATATTTATGATCGCGCCCATCAGCATAAGACCGGGCAGTTTCCGGGCTTTTCAAAGAAGTACGGATGCACCCGCCTTGTTTGGTTTGAGGGCCATGACAGTCGTGAAGACGCTTTTATCCGCGAACGCCGCAAAAAAAATTGGCGCAGAAGATGGAAGCTGGAATTGATTGAAAAAGACAATCCCAATTGGCTCGATATTTATCAGCTGCCGGTGTGGCCGCTGCCGAAAGGAAACGTTTATTCAGACCTGCGCAGAGACGCTATTAGAGGGGACACTGGATCCCGATTTTCATCGGGATGAGCGGATTAGAGATTGTGATATGACGGAAGTTCGTGTTCAGACGGAAATTGCTTGCGCCTGAAATTTCCTTTACGATCACGATATGATGAATCTAAATCTGATTTCGGTAACCGTCATCGTAATTTTATAGAGCAATGAGGTAAGAAAGAATGTTGTTTGAAAAAACGATTGATACTTGGTTTCAAGTAACGTGGGGAGGCGGTCTGGTTTTGCCGGATGGCTGGTTTGGCC
>CALLVD010000017.1 GCA_938010385.1 uncultured Robiginitomaculum sp. | reverse complement strand
GCCGGTATCATAGCGGTATCGATTTTGCGAAACCCCATGACGGACAGGTCTTTAACGGACGCCGTGAACCCTTCGCGCCAACCCATGGCAGAGGCGACCATATCGCCGGGCTTATAGTCAGCATGGCCGGAAGCCATCACTTCGCCTACCGCGCCGCCGGTCATGGGCTCGCCGGCAATATAGGGATCGGCGTAAGACTTCACGCCGGTCATGCGGCCGCGCATATAAGGATCAACGGACAGCCAGTGATTTTTTACCTGCACCTCGCCGTCGCCGGGCGCGGCGAGGGTTTGCGTAATCATTTCGAAATTTTCTGCGCTCGGCATTCCGGCCGGATAAGATTTGAGGGTCCAGGTTTTGACTTGCATGGCGGGCTTTCCTTTATATGAAACATTTTGCATAAGGGTAGGGCACTCCGGCGGCAAAGTCCGGCGTAAAGAGGATGATTATGAAAAGACGTATTTTAGGCACGCTTGGCGTATTGGCGATTATCATTGCCGTCGTCTTGGTCATGAATATCGGCAAAATACAGCGCCTCGTGCGGGTCAATTCTCTGTTTGAGGCTGATAAAATCGTTCATAATTTTTCCAATATGGATGCGCTTATGTTTACGCATGACCATCCCATCTCGGCGCAGCCCTATGTCTGGGGCGTCACGCCGACGCCTTTGCCAAAGCAAGTGACCATTGCCGGGCAGGATCGCATTCTGTCTGAATGGCTGAATGAGGCGGCTGCCACCGCATTGCTCATCGTGTCCGGTGACGACATTGTCTATGAGCAATATTACTCGGACACGACCCAATCGGATCGCCGCATTTCGTGGTCGATGGCCAAATCGTTCCTGTCGGCTCTGGTCGGCACGGCGGTGGAGCGCGGCGAGATTGGCTCCCTTGATGATCAAGTCACGGATTACGTGTCGGCGCTCAAAGGCTCTGCTTATGACGGGGCGACAATCCGCAATGTTTTAAATATGAGCAGCGGCGTCGCTTTTAACGAAGACTATTTGGATAAAAATTCCGACATTAACAAAATGGGCCGGGTCTTGGCGTTGGGCGGGTCTATGGATGATTTTTCCGCCGGCATTAACAGCCGCGCCCGCGCGCCCGGCAGCGCCCGTCAATATGTGTCGATAGATACCCATGTCATTGGCATGGTGCTGCGCGCCGCAACCGGCAAAACCGTGCACGACATATTTGATGAGCGGCTTTGGTCACAGGTCGGCTTTGGCGCCGACAGCTATTATATGACCGATGGCGGCGACCGGGCTTTTGTTCTGGGCGGGCTGAATATGCGTACCCGTGATTATGCTTTGTTTGGAAAGCTGATGCGTGACGGCGGGATTTATCAGGGTAAGCAGATTATCCCCGCAGAATGGGTTGCGCAGTCAACGTCAAATAACGCGCCGGCGTCCGCGCCCGGTTCCCATAATGACGCATCGGTCGGCTATGGCTATCAATGGTGGGTGTCGCCTGTGAGCGCTGATACAGATTTTAAAGGCGATTACTTCGCCGTCGGGATTTACGGGCAGTATATCTACGTCAATCCCGCGCTGGATATTGTGATTGCCAAAAACGCGGCGCATCTTGAATTTATGAGCCCGGGGCAATCCGGCAAAGGTTATATGATGGAGAATATCGACGTATTTCGGTCTTTGGCCAAACATTATGGCCGCACCAGCGCCGGGCAGCCCTAGCTGTCGGGACTGATCCGTTTCGCCACAACTTCGCGGCCCTCAAGACGCAAGCCAATCTTGCCGGCCAGCATATCCAGCGCGTCATCACCAAACGCTTCACGCCGCCACCCTTTCAGGCAGGCCACATCTGACTTCTCACCGAACGCGGCCAGCATTTCTATGTCGGCCGCATTAGCCACAAGGCGCGGGGCGATATCGTTATATTCGCACCGCAAGCGCAGCAGGGTTTTGAGCATATCGACCGTCGGGCCCAGATTGGGCGGCATGCGCGGCGGTTTCGGAACGACCGGCGCATAGGTGTCTTTCTCAGCTATCGCCGTTTTAATGCGGCGCAGCAATTTGTCGGCGGAGCGTGATTTTTCAAAGCCGCGCGGAACGCCGCGCAAATTCCCAAGTGCCTGAACCGTTGCCGGCTTATTGAGCGCGATGTCATAGACGCCGTCATCTTTTAAAATGCGGTTGCGTGGCGTGTTGCGCGATTGCGCCTCTTCCTCACGCCAAGCGGCGACGGCTTTCAAGACGGCCAAATAGTCCTGTTTCGGACTGCGGATTTTCAGCCGCTTCCACGCATTGTCAGGCAGGTATGTATAAAGGTCCGGCACAAGAAGCGTTTCCATTTCCTGCTCGACCCAATGCAGCCGGCCTTTGGATTTCAGTTCTTCAACCATGCCGGGATACAGATCGCGCAAATGCGTGACATCCCCCAGCGCGTAGTGCAGCTGTTTATTGGACAGCGGGCGGCGGCTCCAATCGGTAAAGCGCGCGCCCTTATCCAAGTTCAGGCCAAGCCGGCCTTTGACAAGGGCCATATAGCCGACGCTGTCCCCAAAGCCGAGGGCCATAGCCGCTATTTGCGTGTCAAAAAGCGGGGACGGCACATCATCGCAAAGGGCGTAGAAAATTTCCATATCCTGACGCGCGGCGTGCATGACTTTCGTGATGGAGGGCTCCATCAACAAATCTAAAAACGGTGCCAAATCAATACCGTCAGCCAGCGGGTCAATAATGCCCTGACAATCCGGGCCTGACGCCTGAATGAGGCACAGCTTAGAATAAAAGGAAGAATCGCGCATGAACTCCGTGTCCACGCAGATAAAGTCACCCTTTGAGAGTTGTTTGCAAAATCCGGCTAATGCCGCTGTTGTTGTAATGACGTCCATGCCTTGCGGTAGCAGGAAGGACGGCTTTCGTCACGGATTATATCTTGCCCGCGCGGCTGCAAATCCTTATGGCTTCGCGTATGAGTGAGACAAAGACCTATACTGATTTAAACATGCTGGGCGCGGACAGCCCGTTGCCGGCATCTCCTGACGCTGCGCAGCTTGAGCGCATTACCAATCCCACGCGCGAGGCTGATTACCTCATTCGCTTGGTCGTGCCGGAGTTTACCTCAATATGCCCTGTGACGGGGCAGCCTGACTTTGCGCATATCGTTATTGATTACGCGCCGGGCGAATGGATTGTCGAGAGCAAGAGCTTCAAGCTGTTTATGGGCAGCTACCGCAATCACGGTGATTTTCATGAAGCTTGCACAACGGGCATCGGCTTGCGTCTGGTCAAAGAGCTCGAGCCGAAATGGCTGCGGATCGGGGCTTATTGGTTTCCGCGCGGCGGCATTCCGATTGACGTGTTTTATCAGCACGGCCGGCTGCCGAAAAACCTCTGGGTTCCGGACCAAGGCGTCGCGCCGTATCGCGGACGCGGGTAAATTTTGGTTTTTGGGTTGGATTTGCGGGCGGGCCGCCTTATCTTAGCCGCTCAACGCAAAGGAGGGCGCTATGCCCAAGCTTAACGTCGCCGCCGATAAAAACGCGCCGCCCTGCACATGGAAGCAGCTAAATCAGGACGCGGCCGCCATCGCTGTCAAAGAGCGGGCCTTGGCGTCCATGCTGCATGCCGTGATTTTAAACCAGAAATCCTTTGCCGCCGCACTGGCCAATCATTTGGCAGAAAAGCTGTCTGATTCAGAGTTTAAAGCGCTGCATATTCGCGAAACATTTTTAGACGTTTACGCCGCCAATCCCGATGTTATTCAAAGCGCCTCTGACGATTTGCGCGCCGTTCGGGACCGTGACCCGGCGAGCAAGTCCTGCCTGCAGGTCTTTTTATATTTCAAGGGGTTTCTGGCGCTTCAGACCCACCGCATTGCCCATGTCTTGTATAAAGAAGGCCGTGAGATGTTTGCCTATCATTTGCAATCGCGCAGCAGCGAGCTGTTTGCGGTCGATATTCACCCGGCGGCCAAAATAGGCTCCGGTATAATGTTTGACCATGCCACCGGCATCGTTATCGGTGAGACTGCGGTCATCGGTAATAATTGCTCCGTCTTGCACGGCGTTACGCTCGGCGGGACCGGCAAAGACGATGAAGACCGCCATCCGAAAATTGGCGAAGACGTGATGATCGGCGCCGGCGCAAAAGTGCTGGGCAATATAAAAGTCGGTAACGGCTCCATGATTGCGGCCGGCTCCGTCGTGCTTAAAGACGTGCAGCCTCACTGCGTCGTCGCAGGCGTCCCCGCCAAACCGGTCGGCGGGCCGTGCTGTGATAAGCCCGCGCAATCAATGAACCAAACCCTTTAAGGACACCCCATGAACGCGAAACAACTTTCTGACGTTAAAGCTTATTTGAACAAACGCTTCGGCACGGACGGCGTCACGCTGAAACCGCGCAAGGTCGCGGACAGTGTTGAGGTCTATCTTAATGATGAGATATTGGGTCTTTTGTACATTGATGACGAAGACAAAGACGACATTTCTTACGATTTGAACATCTCAATTCTGCAACAAGATTTGGATGATATGTAATGGCGGTCTACGCGCTGGATGGTGTTTCGCCAAAGTTTCCGGACGACGGCTCCCATTACGTTGCGCCCAATGCCCAAGTTATGGGCAAAGTGGTTTTAAAGGAAAACAGCTCCGTCTGGTTCGGCGCCGTTTTGCGCGGCGATAATGAAACCATCACGATCGGCGCGCGGTCCAATGTTCAGGATAATGCCGTTCTCCACACAGACCCCGGTTGCCCGTTGACCCTGGGCGAAGGCGTGATTGTAGGTCATCAGGTGATGATGCATGGCTGCACTGTCGGGGATAATTCGCTGATTGGCATAGGCGCAGTTATTTTAAATAAAGCGGTCATCGGCAAAAACTGCATTATCGGCGCAGGCGCATTGATTACGGAAGGCAAAGTCATTCCGGACAATTCTTTGGTCGTCGGCTCGCCCGGCAAAGTCGTGCGCGACGTGACAGAGGCGCAAGCGCAATTTTTAAAAATGAATGCGCAGGTCTATGTCGATAATGCCAAACGCTTTAAAGCCGGACTGGTAAAGCTTGAGGATTAGGGCGCTTCGTCCCAAAGATTGCGGATGCGTCCGTCCAAATCAGCCCCGATATTAAACCAAGCCGTCTTATTATTCGCGCTGTCGACGATAAACAATCTGTCTTGGCGTGTCAGCGTTTGTGACAGGGCATTGCGCAAGGCTTGAACGTTGTGTGCTGTTTTCAAAATCCACACCGTATCACCGATGCGCTCTGCATGACCGAAGGTCTGGAGGCGTTGCAGAAACGTCACCAAGCTCTCGGAGCGAATTTCAGCCATAATCACGCATTGCGCCAAGGCAGCTTCGGAGGCCTGCGTGATTTGAGGGTTCGCGACGACAGGCGTTTGCGCAGGTGATTGCACCGGCGCGGAAGTATATTGCGGCTGCGCGTATCCGCCGCCGGCCTGCACAGCTTGACCCGTACCCGACCATAGCGAAAAGACGTCATAGCCGACAGCTTGGAAAAAACCGCTGCCGGGCGTGTTGGAAATCAGGGATTGCGCGGTGATGCGCCCTTCGGACACAAAGCTTTGCATCTGCGCGTCATCGTAGGGGCCGTAAACCTGACCGCTGACTTGCGCAAACCATTGCATGAAAAACACCTGTTATCTGTGCCGCAAATCGGCCTATATCAATGCAACAGTCCTAATCTGCTTTGGCGGCGCGCCGCAATATTAAATTAAACTTTGAAAGCCTGTCATGTCCGATTTCAAACCCGCTCGCGAGCCGATTTTTAATTTCAGCGAAAAAGCGCCGGTTTTACTGGCCGGCTTTCTCATCCTCGCCTACGCCATAGACAGCTTTGCGCCGGGAGGCCTGCAAACCGTGTTTCGTCAATGGGGGTTGCTGGCAGCCGTGGATGGCAGCGTCAATATTGATCGCGGCGACGTGCCGGCGGTGGCCTCTCTGCTGTTTCACGGCCTGCTGCACGGGGATTGGGGGCACGTTCTGGTGAACAGCTTTATGATCGCCGTTTTCGGCGTTGTCGTCGTCAAGGCCGGCCGGCTGTCCGGGCCCGATGATTGGCGCGGGCCGGCGCGGTTTGTAGTAATATTCGCTCTGTCTGTTATCGCCGGCGGTCTGGCGCAGTGGGCTTACTGGATTATCCTGTCTGATACCGAGTCTGCAGTCGGGGCGTCAGGCGGCGCGTCCGGCCTATTTGCAGCTATGGCCTGGGTTAGCGGCGGCAAAGAAAGACTTTTGAAGTTCGGCGTGGGCTGGGCGGCGCTCAATCTTATATTGGTTGTTGCAGGCAACACAGGCATTATGCCCAATCAAATTGCTTGGGCTGCGCATATGGGGGGCTATGTCGGCGGAGCGATACTGGCCATGGTCATGTTGCGGCCGGGCACAACGCCTTTTGAAATCACTCGCTGATTAAAGCGCTTATTCCCGACATGAAACGTGCTTACGCTCGCGCGGCCGTCCTCAGAGACAGCGAGAGTCAGCTTGACCGGCGCGAGCGGCGCGCGGTCCGTTTCCGTAATAAAAGCGCGCGGCGGCGAGACCGTATCAAAGTTATATGACAGGCTCAGAACGTTATCTGTGACTGAAACAACTTTTGCTCGGATCATAACGGTGTCTTGCGCCTCGCTCGGCGCGTCCGGAATGCGCCGCAGCACGGCAAACGGATAAACCACATTTTGACTGCGCGAGACAAACACATAGGCTGTATCGCCCGGCTTGAAAAAATTATCACCGGACAAATCATCCGTGCTCAGCGTGCTTAGCTCCGTGACCACCTTTGCCAGAGGAATAAGGCTGTCATTTTGCGTCGCCGTAATGCGCGCCGGCAATGTCAACGGCGCGCCGGATACCAGGCGCAAACTCTGCGCGCCCACAGCGCCCAGCGGCAAGGCGGTAAGGCACAGTCCGAGCAGCGCTAAACGGGCAGCAGATATGCGGCGGGTTTTAATCATTGGCAAACGCGCCCTTATAGAGAACGGGTCCGGGCTGCGGGGCGCTTGATGTGCTGACAAATGACGCCGCGATGAGCGCGCTGACAAAGGCGCTGACGCCGTAGATTAATCCCGTTTCCGCGCTCATCATGATGGCCGGCAATGCCGAGAAGATGCTGCCGGCAACAGCCATAGCGCCGATAGCGACAAAGCCCGAGATATTGCGGCGAAACCCGTTGGCAATAAAGCCAAGGCCCAGAGCGAGCACAGTTCCGGCCAAAGCGACTCCCGCCCAAGGCACGGCGGGTAAGCCGTAATCGGCAAGCGGCGCGGTTATAATTTCCGGCCTTGCGGAAATATAAACGAGCCCGGCAGCAAAGCTGCAAAGAAAGGCTGACTTGATAATCCGCGATGCGCTCATCCGATCGCGCAATGCGTCAGCGATAAAAATCAGGGCCAGTAAAGCGGCGCCGGTGACTAATCCCAAGGGCCATTGCGCGCCGGAGACCTCTGCGCCGGCCCAGATGGCATGACCGGGCCGGGTCCAAAAGTCTTGAAGCGCAATCAGGCCGGCCAGCATTGCGCCGGTGCCCGCCGCCACATGCAGCGCGCTGCCGAAACTTTGCGTTTTGTCTGCGAGTTTTCCAAAGCGGCTGTGCAGAAGACCGCCCAGCAGCATCCCTCCGGCCGCCAAAACAGGGGACAGCAGTCCAGCCGCAACAAAGCCCGCTAATCCGCCGGCGGCTAAAACATACGCAGCCATCACGGATACAGACAGCGCCGCGCCATCTTTGTGCCGCGCCGCAGCAATCGCTTGCAGCCCGAGCAGCGCCGGAAAGGCCAACCATGACAGACCCGGCTTGGGCAGGCCGCCTTGCAATGCGCCCGTAAAATCAAGGCTCGGTCCTGTCAGCGTAATTGCTGCCCAAGTCAATGCTGCAAAGGCGCTGATCCGCAGCGCCAATTTGGATCCGGTAATCAGGCCCAAAGCCGCGGCCGCAAATGCGCCAAGCGCCGTGCCGGCCGCCGGGCTGAACGCAATGCCAAAGCGCAATGACGTTATGTAAACCGACAGGCCAAACGCCGCTATGGCTGAAAGCCCGGCCATTTCAGCCAGAAGGAATTGCCCGCGCGAATGGGCCGTCCACACCATAATGAGTGCCGTCCAGACAGCGGCGATGACGATAACCAAATGCACCGTGTTAATCGGCGCGAATAATAGCGCTGCAATATTGGCCAAAACTGCGGCAACCCATGCCATAGCGCAGAGCGTGTATATCACGGGCGATACAGGTTTTGGCGCAGACGGTTTTGCGCGCTGAATTTTCGGCGTCCAAACCGGCGTATAAATTCCGGGAGAGAGCGTTTGCGATATAATGACGGACGGGCGCTCTGTTATGCGGCGGTGGCGCATCGGCTCGGCCGCGCCAAGACCGATTTGCGCGCGCTCCGGCGCGTTCGGCGCATTATCATTTGCGGTTGAAAATGTTTTTTCCATGGCAAGCTGTGTCCCCGGGGCGTGTTCGCATGTCCTGAAGCGGTCCGGCTTCAGGGCGTTACTTAGTATTTAGCAAGGGATGTGCCAACAAACCCGGCAAGGGCGGCCGGCTTTGGGGATAATGCGCTTTAAGGGCCTAGCTGACTGTCGCGCTGCTCGGCAAGGATGATAAAACGTCGATAACACTGCGGATCAGCGGGATTTCATGCTGCATGGCGCGATAGCCGCGCTCAATAAGCTCATCCGCTTTGGTGAATTCCAACATGCCGATATGGCCGACGCGCGGCGCGACGAACACATCCGGCGGATCGCCGGCCAAACGAGAGCGCGAAATGCGGTCCATAACAATGTTCAGGCTGCTCATCATAACCGAGCCGATTTTCGGCTCGCCGGACTTTCCGGGTGTGCCGAGCATGGATTTAAGCAGCAGGCGATCCGGACGCATTTTATTTAGCGAGCGGGCAGCCAATTCAAACGGCTCGGCGGTGTCATCCATTTCCTCGTCCAGATCAACCTCGTGATTTGTGCCCATCGGGCCAAAGGCATCACCGTTCAGGCTGACCGCAATCACAATATGTGCGCCCAAGGCGCGGCAGGCCGAAACGGGCACGGGGTTAACCAGCGCGCCGTCAATCATATAGCGCCCGTCGACTTTAACCGGTTCAAAGGCGCCCGGAAGCGCGTAGCTGGCGCGAATGGCCGGCACAATCGGGCCTTGTTGCATCCACACTTCGTAGCCGGAGCGTAAATCACAGGCGACAGCGGCGAAGCGGCGGTCCAGTTCTTCAATGCGCACGTCCCCCATATAATGATTAAGGACGCGGGCCAGACGATCGCCGCGCAAAAAACCGGCGCCGCCCCAGCGCAAATCCATATAGCTCATCATGCGCCGCTTGTTTAAAGAGCGCGCCCAGTTTTCAAGCGTGTCCAAATTTCCGGACAAATAAGCCCCGCCCACCAAAGCGCCGATTGACGTTCCGGTGATAATATCAGGACGAATGCCGGCTTCCATTATCGCGCGCAGCGCGCCGATATGGGCCCAGCCGCGCGCAACCCCGCCGCCCAGCGCAATCCCCAAGGGCGGATGCTTTCGCCCCTGTTGCATATGGTCGGGATGGATATCGGCGGATGGGGTCGGTAATCTCATGAGCGCGACTTTAATTAGGTTTGCACTAAACGCAATCGCTCAGGTGAACACAGCTTAAATCATCTGCTAAGCCCGCGCTAAGCTTGGCCGTTCTACAGTCATATATAAGACAATAAAACGGGGAGCCATTTATGCGCTATATAAAGACAGCCATAGTCAGTCTGATGCCGGCCGGCAGCACCGCGGCGCTGAGCGGATGCGCGAGCATTTCCAAAAATGAATGCGAAGCCGGCAATTGGGGCGATATGGGCTATCGCGACGGGGCCAATGGCGAGCCCCGCGGCGTCCTCGCTGATTACGCCAATATTTGCGCCGGGCACGGCCTCGGCGTTGACCGCGATGCCTATCCGGCCGCTTACGAGTCCGGGCTCAGCGAGTTTTGCGCGCTGGGCCGAGCGTTGGCGCAGGGACGGCGCGGGTCCGGTATGCCGAATGTTTGCGCGCGCCGGCCTGATTACATCGCAAGCTATGACTTGGGCGTGGCGCAATATTGCACGCCGGATAACGGATATGAGCGCGGTCTGTCCGGGACTGCTGCGAATCGGGTGTGCAGCGCGGCGCAATATGACGGCTATCGCAGCGGTTATTATGACGGCCGAGCTGTTTATGACACTGAGCAGGCGCGCCTTCGCCTTGTCGAGGCGGAGCACGACAGGCTGCATGACGCCGTGCGCGATACGGAGCGGGAAATATACAGTGTCACGCGCCGGCTGGAATCAGGCACGCTTGCGCGAAATGAAGTCTACCGGCTGGAGAAAAAGCTTGGACGGCTCGAAGAGCGCCTGCGCTACAGAATCAAAGATCTGCGCGCGTTTGAGCGTGGCAACGGGCTTGATTATTGCTACTAGGCCCTATGGACACACATATCAGAGACGCCCGCCCGGCCGATTATCCGGCCATGCTGGACATATATAACGATGTGGTCGCCCGCTCGACCGCCATTTATTGCGAAGAGCCGGGGGATTTAGCCTTCATGGAAGGCTATGTTTCGGGCCGCGAGCAAACCGGCTTTCCTGTTTTGGTCGCAGAATCAGCAGGGCATGTGACGGGATATGGCAGCTTCGGGCTGTTTCGCCCCCGCCCCGGTTACCGATTTACGGTCGAGCACAGCGTCCATGTCCGCGATAAACGGCGCGGCAAGGGCACAGGCAGCGCTATAATGAGCGCGCTGATCGCCCGCGCAAAGGCCGGCGGCTACCGCGTTATGATCGGTGCGGTGGACAGTGACAACGCCGGTTCGCTGGAGTTTCACCGCCGACTCGGCTTTGAAATTCACAGCGCTTTGCCCGGCGTAGGCGAAAAATTCGGCCGCCGGCTGGATATGACCTTTGTAACGCTGCAATTAGAGTCTGCCTAAACCTTGCGCAAAGGCGCGATATGAAGCTGTTTTTGTGCCCGAGGCCGCAAAACGGACAGGTTTTATGCCGAAACGCTAAAACCAACGGCACTGCTGCACCGGCCTGCGATTTTTCAGTTGAAATTTGCGCAGGCTTCCTGTATAGAATGCACTTCACCGAGTCGCGACGTGGTCGTTCGGTGGTCAGTCAAAATCAATATCGCTATGCCGGCGTAAACAACACCGGACAGGGATTTCTTTTCGCCTGATTTCAGCCGTTTCTTTGCCGTTTTATCGGGAGCGAAATAAAACTGAAAAAAGATGATAAAAGGTTTTGACAGGCATAGGGGCTGCCCCTATACACCGCGAACTTCTTCGGAGGGCCTCACGGCAAGACGGAGATTTCAGTCAAAGAGCTGAGAAATATAAGAGGGTTTTAACCTGAATATAGATCTCGGATTTCATTTGATTTCAGGCTTTTAAAACCTCTTTTGAGGCGTTGAAATAAAACTGAAAAAAGATGAAAAAAGACTTTGACAGGTGTTGGTCTCGGCCTTATACACCGCGCTTCAATCGGAAACGATTTGAAGTTGCTCCCAAGCGGGGCAAAACACGGGCCTTTCGGGGCCCTAAAAATTGAGAGCTAAAGCAATTTAATTCTCTGCTGTTTGACATTGTGAGATTGGAAAGAGAAACGCAGGCGGCGGTTAGCTGTGAGCATCTTCGGATGCAAAACTGTTAACTGACTGTATGACGTTTCTTTATATATTTGTATGAGATATCGCTTAGGTCTTTTCAGCTTGCTGGATTGACTTGGTGTTTCTCGTCAAATTTTTTTGAACGCAACAAGCGAGCTGATGTCCTTACATCAGCTTTGCCAGATACAGTCGGAAACAAACCTCAACCTGAGAGTTTGATTCTGGCTCAGAACGAACGCTGGCGGCAGGCTTAACACATGCAAGTCGAACGATAAGCTATCTTCGGATAGTGGACAGTGGCAGACGGGTGAGTAACGCGTAGCAACCTACCTA
>CALLVD010000016.1 GCA_938010385.1 uncultured Robiginitomaculum sp. | reverse complement strand
AACTATGAGTTCGGTTGGAAAACCCGTCTCATGGACAACCAGCTTCAGTTTAACGGCAGCGCGTTCTTCGTTGACGTAACAGATCTGCAAGCGACAATCTTTGATACATCGATTGTGAACCTGTTCTTTAACGCCAATGTCGGTGATGCCGAAATTAAAGGCGTCGAAGGCGATTTGACATGGGCACCCGCCGATATCAGCGGTCTGACCGTCAGCGGTGCTTTCAGCTTGCTGGACACGGAAATCACAAAAGTGGCCATCCCGACTGAGGATGTTCGCGTCGGTGATTCTCTGTCATTTGCCCCGGAATATCAGTTTAACGCCCGCGCGCGTTATGAGTGGGAGACGGACAGTGGTCTGACGGCTCACGTCATGCCGCAAATTGTGCATTCTGCTGACTCCTTCTCAGATATTATCGTGAAAAACCGCGATAGAATTGAAGGCTGGACAAAGCTGTCTGCCTCAGCCGGCCTGACCGGTGATGCGTGGACCGGCGAGTTGTTTGTCGACAACATTCTCGATTCAGAAATTGAGCTTAATCGCCAGCACATCAATGATGTTTCGCGCGTAAACTACGCCCGTCCGCTTAACGCCGGCGTGCGCTTGTCCGTGAATTTCAAATAATCTGAATCAAATTATTGATAGGGGGGCTTTGCCTCTCTATCATTTTAAAGCGCGGTCTTTTCGGGCCGCGTTTTTTTATTATTTCAACCTGCATCGGACCCGATATGGACGCTGTTTCTGATATTCAAAAACTGATGCAAGCCGGCAGGTTTGAGCCTGCGCTGACGGCGGCCATTGCCATGACCAAGGCCGGCCGTGACCCGCGTGAAATCAGCGGACAGCGTGACCGCGAGACCCATGCGCAAACCTTGAATTATGTCGAAGGCCTTTATTTACAGGCGGTCTGCGCGCGTTATTTGAAGCGGTATGATTTTGCCCGGACAAGCCTCGCAGATTTGAGGCAGGTTGCGCCTGATTTCGGACGTGCCCATCAGGAAACAGGTCATCTGGCCCGCGCCGAAGGGCGGCTTGACGATGCGCTCGACGCGTATCGCCGGGCTTGTCGTGCCAATCCCGGCCTGACCGCTTCGTGGCGCGCGCAAGCCGCTATCTTTACGGCGCAGGGAAAAGCGCCCGATGCCAAAAATGCAAATTTTCAGGCAGATCGGCTCGAAGGTTTGCCGCCGATTTTGCTCGCGGTGACGAATTTCATTTATGAGAATAAGACCGTTAAAGCCGAAAAGCTGGTGCGCGGATATTTGCAAAAGAATCCGAAGGACGTTGAAGCCATGCGCCTTTTGGCAGAGATTGCAACGCGGTTCGGCGTTTTTGACGAAGCGGATTTCTTGCTTGAAAGCGCGGTGACATTTGCTCCTGACAATGTGCAACTGCGGTTGGAGTATATCCAAATTCTGCGTAAGCGCCAACGCTATGGCGAGGCCCTCAAACAAGCCGAAGACCTTTATGCGCGGGATTCGAAGAACCCCTTATTCCAATCGCATTTAGCGATTGAGAGCATGCAAACCGGCGATCATGAACGGGCGTTTGAGCTGTTTACGCAAGTGCTTGATCGCATGCCGAATGATTATGCCACGCTGACCTCGCTTGGTCATGCCCACAAAACATTCGGTAATCACGACGAGGCTGTCGACAGTTATCGCGCGTCATACACATCAAAACCTGATCACGGTGATGCCTGGTTCGGGCTCGCAAATTTGAAAACTTATAAATTTACCGACAAAGAAATTACGCAAATGCAAAGCTTGGTTGCGCGCACTGAGCTTGGATTTTCCGACCGGGTAAATCTTTGTTTCTCGCTGGGTAAGGCGTTTGAAGACCGCAAAGATTTCAAGCAGGCGTTTGTGCACTATGAGCGCGGTAATGATCTGAAATATGTGCAATCGCGCTATCGGGCCGATGAGATGACCAAAGAGCTTGAGGCCCAAGCCGAGCATTGCGGCGCAGATTTGTTTGCCGCCAAAGCGGGCCAAGGCCATGACGCGCCCGATCCGATTTTTATTCTGGGTTTGCCCCGCGCCGGCTCGACATTGCTTGAGCAGATAATCGCCTCGCACAGCCAAGTCGACGGCACTTTGGAACTGCCGAATATCTTGTCTATGTCCTTTCAACTGCGTGGTCGTGACCGCAAGGCAGAGGGCGGGCGCTATCCGAAAATTTTGCATGATCTGCCTGCCGATAAATTAAAACAGCTCGGCGAGCGTTATATTAATGACACGCGGATTCACCGCAAAGGGGCCCCGTTTTTTATTGATAAAATGCCTAATAATTTTCGGCATATCGCATTGATAAAACTGATTTTGCCGAACGCCAAAATTATTGATGCGCGCCGTCACCCTATGGCGTGCTGCTTTTCCGGATTCAAACAGCATTTTGCCGAAGGTCAGGAGTTTACATACGGTCTTGAAAATATGGGGAAATATTATCGCGACTATGTGGGCCTGATGGATCATTGGGACGCCGTCTTGCCCGGCCAAATCTTGCGCGTGCAATATGAAGATGTGGTCGCGGACACTGAAGGCCAAGTGCACCGGATTTTGGATTATCTCGGCCTGCCGTTTGAACAGGCTTGTGTTGATTTTCATAAAACCAAACGCAGCGTGCGCACAGCCAGTTCCGAGCAGGTCCGGCAGCCCATTTTTAAATCCGGCTTGGAGCAGTGGAAAAACTTTGAGCCTTGGCTTGGCCCGCTCAAAGAGTCGCTGGGTCCGGTCTTGGAGCGATACCCAATCAAATAAAAAAGTTTCGGGGAGGAAACGAAATGAGCACGCAAACAAAACAAATGAGCCTGAGCGAGATTCGCGATTTGGCGACGAAGACTCTCATGGCTCATGGCTGCGACACGCAAAATGCCGGCGCGGTGGCAGACATTATCACCAAAGCAGAGGGCGACGGCTGTCATTCTCACGGCCTGATGCGCTTACCCGGTTATGTTGCGACGCTAAAATCCGGCAAGGTCAACGGCAAGGCCCGCCCGACGATTAGAAAACTCGCGCCCGCCGTGGTGCAGGTCAACGGCCATAACGGCTTTGCGCCTTATGCCTTGCAGGAAGGCCGCGCCCATTTAATTGAAGCCGTCAAGACTTGCGGCATTGCGGCTATGCCGCTTATCGGCATTCACCATTTTGCGGCGCTGTGGACGGAAGTGGAGCCGGTGGCCGAGGCCGGTTTGGTCGGCTTTGCCTGTACCAGCTACAAGCCCGCCGTGATACCGGCCGGCGGCACGCAGGCACTTTACGGCACAAATCCGATTGCCTTTGGCTGGCCGAGAAACGGCAATCCGCCCATGGTGTTCGACCAAGCCAGCTCCGTTATGGCGCGGGGCGAGGTTATGCTGGCTGCCCGCGAAGGTCATGCTCTCCCGGAAGGCGTCGGCGTGGACGCGGCCGGCAATCCGACTACGGACCCGGATGAAGTGCTCAATGGCGCGCTGCTGGCCTTTGGCGGTCATAAGGGCAGCTCAATCGCCATGATGGTCGAGCTGCTGGCGGGCGGGCTGATTGGCGAGAGCTTCAGTTTTGAAGCGGCCGCGCGCGATAACGGTGACGGCGGCCCGCCCCAAGGCGGCGAGTTCATGTTTGCTATCGATCCCAACCTGATGGGCAATGCAGGCGGCTGGGCCGATCATGCTGAAAAACTGTTTGATAAAATTCAAGGCCAAGACGGCGCGCGCTTGCCCGGGCAAAGGCGACACACAAACCGCACGCAATCCGCCAAATCCGGCGTAGCGGTTTCCAATGTGGTTCTGGAAAAAATCGCCGCGTTATAAGGTTTATTTATAGGCGACAAACACGATAGGGCGGCGCAGAAGATATTCAAACAAAAGGACTTATAATGACCGACATTTATGGCAGCCTCATCAACGGTGAATGGCGAAACGGCGGCGCGCAAACGCCCAATATCAACCCGTCTGACACAAGCGATATTATCGGCCGGATGGCGAACGCTTCGGCCGCTGATGTTGATGACGCCGTTGCCGCCGCCCGCGCGGCGCAGCCGGCCTGGGAAGCGGTCAAGCTGGAAGAGCGCAAAAATATCCTGCATGCCATCGGTCAGGAATTGATTGATCGCTGTGATGAGATTGGCACATTGCTGTCTCGCGAAGAGGGTAAGCCGTTTGCTGAGGGGCGAGGGGAGACGTTTCGCGCCGGTGAGTTTTACCAATATTACGCTGCGGAATGCCTGCGCCAAATCGGCGAGAGCGCGCAATCCGTTCGCCCGGGAATTCACATTGATATTACCCGCGAAGCCATTGGCGTTGCCGGGCTGATAACGCCGTGGAATTTCCCGGTCTGTATTCCGGCCTGGAAAATGGGTCCGGCGCTGGCTTACGGTAATACGATTGTTTTAAAGCCATCGGAAATTACGCCGGCGACGTCTCACGTCTTGGCTGAAATTCTTAACCGGCACTTGCCGGCCGGCGTATTTAATATGGTGCAGGGTCACGGCGATATCGGCGCGGCTTTGTCGTCGTCAAAAATTGACGCCGTTTCATTCACAGGCTCTGTTCCGACGGGCCGCAAAATTGCAAAAGCCGCCATTGAAAATATGGCGCGGGTGCAGTGCGAAATGGGCAGTAAAAACCCGATGGTCGTCATGGATGATGCAGACCTTGACGTGGCGGTGGCGCAATGCATCGCCGGCGCGTTCGGGGCCAGCGGTCAAAAGTGCACGGCGGCGTCGCGCCTTATCGTGCACGAAAAAGTCCACGACGAATTTGTCGATAAATTCACACAAGCTGCGGCGGCCAAAAAAGTCGGCCATGCGTTAGAGGCGGGCACAGAACTCGGCCCCGTTGTGACCGAATCTCAGATGGAGAAAATCCTCGGCTATATGCAGCTGGCCAAAGATGAAGGCGGCGAAATCGTCACCGGCGGCGGACGCGTCGAGCGCGAGACAGACGGCTACTTCCTCGCGCCGACAGTTGTTACCGGCACGACCAATGACATGCGCGTCAACCGCGAAGAAATATTCGGCCCCATAACCTGCGTGCAAAAAATCAGCTCGCTGGAAGAAGGCATCGCTATGGCCAATGATACGCAGTTCGGCTTAACAGCGGCCATCATTACGGGCTCGATTAAAAACGCGCAGGCGTTTCAGCGCCAAGCCAAGTTTGGCAGCACATTAGTCAACCTCGCCACAGCCGGCCTTGATTACCACGTCCCGTTCGGCGGGCGCGGCGCGTCAAGCTATGGCCCGCGCGAACAGGGCGAACACGCCAAAGATTTCTACACAATCATGAAAACGTCTTATACGAGCGCAGGCTAGACCATGTTGATTATTGACGCCCTTCAATATGTAAATTGGACGCGCGAGCTTTTTGAAACGGCGCGGGGCGGCGGGGTCAATGCCATTCACGTCACTATTGCCTATTGGGAAAATACGGAAAAAACGCTCGCCAATATTGCTGACTGGAACCGTAAATTCACCCATCACAGCGATATTATCATGCCGATTAAAACCGGCGATGATATTTTAAAAGCGCAGGAAAGTGGGCGGGTCGGCATCATCCTCGGCTTTCAAAATTGCAGCCCGATTGAAGATGACATTCGCAAAGTCGAAACCCTGCATCACCTCGGCGCGCGGATAATGCAGCTGACCTATAATAACCAAACGCTGCTGGCCACCGGCTGTTATGAAGACGGGGACAGTGGCGTGACGCGCATGGGCAAGCAGGTCATCAAAGAAATGAACCGCACCGGCATGATCATCGACATGTCCCACAGCGCGGAGAAATCTACGCTGGAAACGATCGCGCTGTCCGAGCGCCCCATTGCCATTACTCACGCTAATCCGCTGCGTTGGCACGAGGCGCTGCGTAATAAGTCCGACAAAGTCTTGCGCGCCTTGGGAGAGAGCGGCGGCATGCTCGGCTTTTCCATGTATCCGTTTCATCTGGACGGCGGACCGGATTGCACGCTCGATAATTTCTGCGGCATGATTATGGACACAGCAGATCTGATGGGCCTTGATAATATCGGCATCGGGTCTGATCTTTGCCAAAACTGGGGCTATGACACGCTCGAATGGATGCGCTCCGGCACATGGACGTTTAAGCCGGATTACGGCGAAGGCAGTGCGTCTAACGCTGATTGGCCGCGTCAACCGGACTGGTTTAGGAGCTCAAGCGATTTTGGCAATATTATCTCCGGGCTCGAAGCGGTGGGCTTTGCCCGCGGCGACATTGAGAAAATCATGGGGCTTAACTGGCTGAATTTCTTTACCGCCGGTTTTAAGCCACAGGCCGCATAATGCGTGCGCCCGGGGTTACATCAGCGCCCGCGCTGACTTTGCGCCCCGCATCCACCGTGATGGATATAGAGCGGCTTGGATGTCTTTATCCCTATCCGCTCAGCTTTATGCGCTCCTTGCTGCGCCGGGTTGCGCGGGGAAATTGGCAAATCACGCCGGCTGATATTGATTTGTGCGCCGGCGGTTACGGTCACGCCGTGTTTGAAATTCAAACGCAGCGCGCCCTGTTCAGCTATGTTATCTTCGCCAAAGATTTGGACGCCGCCGCGCGCAGTGATCGCGTCATTGCCGAAGATTGGGATATGACCGTGACCCTGTGCGAAGGCCGGGTAGATGCCGCGCGGCTGGCAGATTTAAAAGCCAATGTCCCGCTGCAGGAAAAGGGCCGCGTAGATTCGCGCTGCTTTGTGCTCTCGCGCGCCAATAAAAGCGTGCGCAATTTCGAAGCGGTCGTCAGCGCGCTGGCGGCGGGCAGGCAGCCGGATTTGGACGCCATGGCCAAGGTCGGCTATCTCTACCGCACGACAGCCGTTTACGGCTCCGGTAAGTTTGGTATGGCGGATTGGGATAAGGTTAAAACCCGCTGGCCGGATTTCGCTTCGCCCTTTGCCGCCGAGATGTTTTCCTGCTGGATGATCCGCCATTTCAGCTTGCTGCAGGCCGAGCATTGCGCCGCAGCGCGCGCGCCGAAGACGGCGGTGAAACCGGATGACGCGATTAAGCGCTATGTGGGCATTGGCAATGCGACCGGCTTGGGCATGGCGCCTTACCTGATTAATCACCCGCTGCTGATTAACAACTGGATGGAGGTGCGCGAAACCGCTTTGGCGCGCGTGCTCACGCAAACGCGCCCTGATGATAAAGCGCGCGGTGATTTTAAGTGTCTGGCGCTCAAAGCCATGCAGCATTTAGGCGAGATTTCGACGGATAACACGGATCAAAACCGGCTGAACGCCAATGCCCGAAAAGATTTGCAAGCCGCCTTGGCATGGTTTGAGTCTCAGCCTATTTCGCAGTGGCGCGCCCTGACGGACTATGCTGCCGCGCATTTGGGCATCGAAGCGCAAGAGCTGATTAACGTGCTTTTGACAGAGCTTTACCCGGAGCTGATTGCCGACCTTGAAGACCGCCTGACCGTTGACGAAGTTTACACATTGCAGGCCGATATGCGCGCCGGTGATTTAAAAGCGCTTATAGAGCGCGCCTATGACTGGGCGCTGGCCGTGGATTACACAGACCAAAAAGCGCAGGGCATTTTTTGGTATCGGTCAGAAGAGAAAATGGAGCCGCGTTTGGGGCGGCGGTTTGAAGAGCCCGGCGCGGATAATGAAATGCTGCTGGGTATCGGGTGGTATGTCCGCGCGGCCTATGACGCGCTCGGCGCATTTATCCGAGAGAACGGCGCAGACGCCATTACGGGGCGCTTTGTGTTCGAGCGGCCCGAGCACCGCTATATCGTGCGCCGTATGCAGACGATGGCGACCACGCGCTACGGCGAAATTCGCGTTAACGCGATTGATTTGGATGTGCTGCCGATACATCTTTTGCGCTGCAAGCTGTCCTTCTTCGGCGTCGGGAAATTTGACCCCAGATCCAGAATGTGGGTGCGCAATACCATGTTCCAAGGCGCGCCGCTTGTTTCTGACATTGCGCCGGATACGCCGGATATTTGGTGTTTCCCCATTCGTCCCGATGCCGGCTGATGACGGATACCATTACGCTTTCACTCAATGAATTGCGGGCGCTTTTGCGCCGCACTTATGAAGCGCTCTATCGGCACGGCTATGATTTTGGCGTTATGGCGCGGTCCTGTCTGTGGCTGGAAAGTCACGGGCTGGACGGGATTGGCCTCATTTTGCGCAGCCTTGATGATTTGGACACGCCTTGCGCGCAGCTTGAACTGACCGAGCCGCAGCCGGGATATTACGTCATTGACGGGCAGGGCCGATGCCTGATTCCGTTTGTCAATTCAGCCACGGATTTGGCCATTGCCCGGGCCAAACAAAACGGCACCGGGCTTATTGATATTTGGAATGTGTTTGGGCGCTTAAACGTGTTTGCAGCCTTAAAAAAATCGGCCCGTCTGGATTTATGGGCGGCGGCGATTTGGTATGACGCGGTTGATGATAAGACTTGCGCGCTTTGGCTGGACAGCGGGAAAATGCTGCCGGATTACTATGTGCTGCCGGCGCGTATTGACGGGCCTTGGGGCCTGTCGGGGCTCAGATTTGTGTGTGCTGACAATCCTGATCCGGTCACCGCGCAAATCCGCGCTGTGCTGAGCGACGGCGCAGTTCCATACACGGCAGCTGCAGATTTCGCCGCCGCCTATGAGCGGGCGCTGGATTTTGGGCTGACGGTTTTAAAACCTGACTACGCAAAACTGAACGCGCTGGCTGATCGCCTGCTTGTCCCGTCAACGGATGAATCCCGCCGCGGGGCGGGGGAATAATCAAAATTTGCGTATGAGCGCAATTGCGCCCGTTAAGCCGCCATCATTTTCGACGACAGGGGAGTCTGTCACGTCGCCGGTCAAAACGGAATAATCAATAAGTCCAAAGATTTGCCAGTCATCAGAAAGCTGAAAATAGCCGGCCGTAAACGCGCTGAATGATTGCACGCCGCCGCTGTCATACTGCAAAACTCCGCCCGGCACAGGCCCGCTATAGCGTTGATTGATCATGTCTTCGCTCATAAGTGTTACGCGAAGCCCGGGATTAATACGCAAATTGTTCGTAGGATCCAATTGCGTAATGGCGGCCAGTTCAAGCTGCGTCCCCTCGGCGTCTCCGGAAATCGGTGTGCGCGATATGGCATCGATAACCCCGTAAGGCGTGATCAAGCGCGCCGCAACATTTGCCGTGATTGCTGAATCAATATCGCCTAAGCCCAAATCCGTCAGCCGAGCGCTCTCTTCGGCGTCACGTCCGAATAAATATCCCGCGCCGGCAGAAACCCGCAGCGTTTCGTTATTGATAAGGTGAATACCGGCGCCCAAGGCGGGCTTGATGTAAAAGCGTCCTTTATATTCTGCGTCGACATAGGGAATAATATCGGCGCGCGTATCTTCGCTGCCAAGATATTCCGGACGATAGAGGACAGCCGCGCCAATATCGGCAAATGTAATTTCGGCCTTTTTATCGCTGACGGAAAACAGTCCGTCGGATTGGGCGAGGACTGGGGCACTAAGCCCAAAGCCGGCCGCAGTGCAGGCCAAAGCGCAAGTCAGGGCGCGGGATAGATAAGACATAAAAGCTCCGAATGGTGAGCTTGCTTATACGCACAGAT
Source organism: uncultured Robiginitomaculum sp. (assembly GCA_938010385.1). GTDB lineage: Bacteria > Pseudomonadota > Alphaproteobacteria > Caulobacterales > Maricaulaceae > Robiginitomaculum. Next base: position 1,611 of record CALLVD010000016.1, on the reverse strand, counting down.
CTGACGGGCTTTCCAATCACATGCGTGTCAACCCGGCGTTATCTGCCGGCGTGGCGCTAGATCTTTTTCATGATGACAGAGCCATTGGTCCCGCCAAAACCGAAACTGTTGGACATAAACGCTTTAATCGGCGTGTCTATCGTTTCGCGCGCAATATTGATTTTGGGCAGGTCGGGGTCCGGCGTTGTAATATTAATGCTCGGCGCGACAAAATCATTGTTCATCATGATGAGGCTGTAAATCGCTTCCTGTACGCCTGCGCCGCCGAGGCTGTGACCTGTCATAGATTTTGTCGCGGAAATCCAAGGCGCGTCGGTTTCGCCGAAGACGCGGTGAATGGCCGAGCTTTCCGTCACGTCTCCGACCGGCGTCGATGTCATATGCGGGTTGATATAGTCAACGCCGTGCCCGGCATCTTTAAGGGCTAAGCGCATGGCGCGCTCTGCGCCTTCGCCGGACGGCGCCACCATGTCGTAACCGTCGGATGTCGCCGCGTAGCCTGTGATTTCGGCAAGTATATTCGCGCCGCGTGCCTTGGCATGCTCATACTCTTCGAGCACCAACATGCCTGCACCGCCGGCAATGACAAAGCCGTCACGCGAGACGTCAAAGGCACGCGAGGCGGTCGTCGGCGCGTCATTATATTTGCTGCTCATTGCGCCCATGGCGTCAAACATGCACGACATGGCCCATTCAATATCTTCGCCGCCGCCGGCAAACATAACGTCTTGCTTGCCCCATTGAATCTGCTCTGCCGCCGCGCCGATGCAGTGCAGGGACGTCGTGCAAGCGGATGTGATGGAATAGTTCACGCCCTTAATTTTGAAATGAGTAGCCAGGGTCGCGGAGACTGTGGAGGACATCGCTTTTGGCACGGCAAACGGGCCGATACGTTTCGGGCTTTCATTTTTGCGGGTGATATCCGCCGCGCGCACAATCTCAATGGCAGACGGCCCGCCGGATCCGGCGATAATGCCGGTGCGCTCATTGGAAATGTGATCATCTCCAAGGCCGGCCATCTCTATGGCTTCCTGCATTGCCACCGCGCTCCATCCGGCCGCGTCGCCCATAAAGCGCATAGAGCGTTTATTGACGTGATCTTTGGCAGCCAGTTTCGGACGCCCGGAAATTTGCGAGCGAAAGCCCAGCTCGACCATTTTCTCGTCCAAGGAAATTCCGGATCGGCCGGCTTTCAGGCTATCTTTGACCTCATCAATATTGTCTCCGATGCATGAAACAATACCCATTCCTGTAACAACAACGCGGCGCATATAAATTCTCTTTACTTAGATTAATGTGATGGCGGGACGGCGTAATTTACATTGCGTCCGGTTTGAACAGGCCAACGCGCAAATCGGTGGCGCGATAAATAATCTCGCCGTCAGCTTCCATAGTGGCATCGGCTATGCCCATGACCAGGCGGCGGCGAATGACGCGTTTCAGCTCGACGCGGTAGACGACTTTTTTGATGTCTTGAGTCACTTGGCCGGTGAATTTGACTTCGCCGACGCCCAGAGCGCGGCCGCGGCCCAGGCTTCCGCCCCAGCCTAAGAAAAAGCCGACCAATTGCCACATCGCGTCAAGGCCCAGACAGCCCGGCATGACCGGGTC
>CALLVD010000015.1 GCA_938010385.1 uncultured Robiginitomaculum sp. | reverse complement strand
TGATATAGTAGCCCAAACTGGCCTGCATAATCTGATCGCTGTGCACAGCCCATATATAAGTGCCCCAATTCAGCGCGATGAAAAAAGCCGACAGCGACAATAATCCAAGCGTCTTTCGGCTTTGCAGTGCCGCTTTGACTTTGGGCCATTGCCCGCGCGCCAAGACGATTAATGCGCCGAATGGCAGCGCCCAGACCAATCTGTGGGTTAATATCTCAAGCGGCGGTACGGAGGCCATGAGCTTAAAATAAATCGGAAAGAAACCCCAAAAAGTATAGGCCGCCACGGCGAGCATAATGCCGTTGCGATAAGGGTTGTCTTCGGGATTATGCGGCGGGATGCTCATAGCTCCCCGATGTCATATCGCGCCGCTTGTGTCCGGAGCTATTATTAGCCTAATCGGCGCCTGCATCTGTCGACATGGCTAATGTGCGGCTGAGGGTCGTTAAATCTTCACGCTCAAAGCGTCTTCTCCGCCATGACGCTCTGCCGGCTGATGGAAGATTGCCGCGAAACGTTCTAAAGCTGACTGCTTATATTATTGCGCTAAGAACCAGTCGAGGAAGCGCTGCGCCTCCGGGCTTTGCCAATCGGCTTCGCCCTGCACTCGCGCAATTTCGCGCCCGCTTGCCGTATACATAACCGTCAGCGGAATGCCATTGGCGGCCAGACCGTCTTTAGAGGCAATCGCAAAGGTATTATCGTGATACAGCGGCAGGCTGCCGGCCTTGATAGAGTCGAGGAAATCCTGCGCCTCGCCGGCGTCGCGGTCAACGCTGATAGCCACGACTTTCAGCCGCCCGGCATAATCGCGCGAGAGCTGATTAAGGCTTGGCAATTCCGCAATACACGGCGCGCACCATGTCGCCCAAATATTGACAATCATAGGCTGCCCGCGCAGAGCCTTTAAATTGACGGGCTCGCCGTCGGGGCCTGTAAAATTTACGCCGGGCATGGGCGGCGGCGATTGCAGGGCCACCAGCCGCGACAGGCTGTCATCAGCAAAGCGTTCAATTCCCGTTTTAGGCGTGGAACAGGACCGCAAAATAACGTATGCAAGCGCCACCGCGCCAAACAGCAGCATGGCTTTTATCGCCGTGGAAACCAAATCTTTGTCTTTACGCATTATCGGGTCTGTCATGACTAAAACACCTCAAAATAAAACTGTGCCCAACACCCCGGCTAAGGGACAAAAAATGTGGGGCGGACGCTTTTCTGATACGCCGTCCGGCATTATGCAGGCCATCAATGTCTCTATCGACTTTGACAAACGCCTTGCCGATCAGGACATTCAGGGCAGCCTCGCCCATGCCGCTATGTTGGCAAAACAGGGCATTATTTCAAGCGATGACCATGCGGCTATTTCGCAAGGTCTGGCTGAGATTAAAGCGGAGATAGACGCCGGCGACTTTGCGTGGTCAGCGGAGCTTGAAGATATTCACCTTAATATTGAAGGCCGTCTGCGCGAGAAAATCGGCGATGCGGCCGGCCGCCTGCATACGGGCCGTTCGCGTAATGACCAGGTCGCGACGGATTTTCGCCTTTGGGTGCGCGGCAATCTGGATCATTTTGCGGGGCGGCTCGACGCGCTTATTCGCGCTTTGGTCGAGCAGGCCGACGCCAATACCGACACCATCATGCCCGGCTTCACCCATTTGCAATCGGCGCAGCCGGTCACTTTCGGCCATCATATGCTGGCCTATGCCGAAATGTTTGCCCGCGATAAATCCCGCATGGAGGACTGCCGCGCGCGCATGAATGAAAGCCCGCTGGGCGCGGCCGCCTTGGCCGGCACGCCCTACCCGATTGACCGCGACATGACGGCCGATGCGCTTGGCTTTGACCGGCCCATGGCCAATTCTCTGGACGCTGTATCGGCCCGCGATTTTGCCATCGAAGCTCTGTCTGCGGCGAGCATTTGCGCCACGCATTTATCGCGTCTGGCCGAAGAGATTGTCATTTGGACCTCGGCACAATTTGCCTTCATTTCACTGTCTGACAAATATACGACCGGCAGCTCCATCATGCCGCAAAAACGCAATCCGGATGCCGCGGAACTGGTGCGCGCAAAAGTCGGGCGCATTGTCGGAGCGACCACGTCTTTGATGATTGTCATGAAAGGCCTGCCGCTGGCCTATTCCAAAGACATGCAGGAAGATAAAGAGCCGGTGTTTGACGCGTTTGAAGCGCTGGACCTGGCTTTGGCCGCCATGACCGGCATGATCGGCGATATGACGCCTAATAAAGACCGCCTCGCCGAAGCCGCCGGCGCCGCCTATTCTACAGCCACCGATTTGGCGGACTGGCTTGTGCGCAGTCTGAACATGCCGTTTCGCGACGCCCATCACGTCACCGGGACGATTGTAGCCTTAGCGGAAAAACAGGGCAAAACCCTCGACGCCCTGTCATTGGCTGACATGCAATCGGTTGAACCGAAGATTACGGATGATGTGTTTTCTGTGCTCTCGCCGCTCGCATCTGCAAGCTCGCGGCTCAGCTATGGCGGCACAGCGCCGAGCAATGTTAGGGCGCAAGTTAAGCGGTGGAAAAAGAAATTGGGCTAAGCCCAAAGCTTATCGCAGGCTGACGCCCTGAATAGCCTCGCCTTTAACGGCAACAGGACCGATCAATTCACCGGCGCGGTACAGCTCCAACGCGCCGCCGTCACGGGCCGAGAAGCTATAATTATCTTCAATGCGCGCTTCAAAAAGCTCGCCGGGTACAAAAATACGTGAGGTGATGACATTGCCCTTGTCATCAGAAATCCGAACCCATGTGGCCGCGCTTGCGCGCAGTGACACGATGGACGGATCGCCCTTGGTCGGCACGGGCATCGCCAGACCCAAATCAATATCGGACGACACTTGTGCAGCCGCCGGCGCAGCCGCTTCGGCTTGCGAATTCATACCGTACCAACCGGCCAACACGGCACAAGCGGCCAGCGTCATAAACGCGGCCACGGAACCTCGCGGCAGGCGAATTTCCCGGCGGGCCACAAAATGCGGCGCGGCGCGCATACCCAGATCGCGGGGAATTTCGCTCTCCACTTTGTAGCGCTCCACAGCGGCGGAGACATCAAAGCCCAGATATTTGGCATAAGAGCGCATAAAACCCAGAACATAACCAAGGCTCGGCAAAGCCTCTTTGTCCAGTTCTTCGATTGCGCGCAGATAATTTTCGCTGATGTGCAGGGTCTTGGACACTTGGCTGAGCGATTGCCCCATAGCTTCACGGGCGGACCGCAGCTCGGCGCCGATATGCGCGTCTGCAATCAGGACGCTTGCGTCACTCATTGAGGCATTGGCTGAAACAGCTTGCAACATAGCATTCCCAAAGCTTTTGTGGTTGACCCGGACCCAAAGTTACCAAATCGTTAATGTGATAAAGCATAAGCTTATCCACAAGAAAAGGCCTACACTGCGTAAATACCCGATTTTAGTTAATTTTTTGCATGTTTCTCGCCGATTCTAGCCTGTTTCGGGGCAATTTTGTCGCCGTGACAAATCGGGTGTAAACCCTTAGTTTCGCCGCATGTCGGCTTTGCGCTCTATATTTGTCCCGGTCATTTGGCCCCGTATTGCCTTTTTAATATCAGCGGCCATGCTGTGCAGCGCTTGGGCTTTTCAATATATCGGCGGGCTGGCGCCGTGCCAAATGTGCTACTGGCAGCGGCACGGGCATAAAGCCGTGCTGGCCGTCAGCGCGGCAGTCATCCTGATGCTGATTTTGCGGTCTGACGTGAAATATCTGCGCGTCGGGCTCGCGCTTATCGCTTTGGCCTTTGCTGTCTCGGCCGGCCTTGGCGTCTGGCATATGGGCGTTGAATATAAATGGTGGGAAGGCCCGAAAACCTGCATGAGCGGCCCGATGGGTCCGATTACGATGGAAGGGTTTAAGGACAGCTTGAATAAGCCGATAAAAATGCCGGACTGCTCTGACATTGTCTGGTCCTTGCTCGGCCTGTCCATGGCCGGATGGAACGCGCTTGTTTCCGGCGTAGCCGCACTTATATCTTTGGTCGTGATGACCCGCAAAGGAGACGCCTAATGCCCCGCCCTGCATCCCCCGGACCTGCCCCTAAAAAATCCGCAGCGCCGCGTCTGGCCGAAATATTGCGCGTTGATCATGCCGGTGAATATGGCGCTGTGGCTATATATAAGGGCCAACAGGCGGTCTTCGGTCGCCGAGCAAAAACCCGCGCCATTGCCGAGCAATTAAAACACATGGAAGAAGAAGAGCAGCATCATTTGGATGCGTTTGATGACCTGCTCAATGAACATAATGTCCGCCCGACGGCCATGACCCCAATTTGGAATGCCGCCGGCTTTGGCCTTGGCGTTGTGACCGCGCTAATGGGCGAAAAAGCCGCTCATGCCTGCACCGAAGCGGTCGAAAATGTCATTGAGCAGCATTACGGCGATCAGGTTGAAGAGCTCAAAGACAGCGAGCCGGAAATGGCGGCCATCTTTGCCAAATTTCGCGAAGACGAGCTTAACCACCGCGACATTGCCGTGGAAAACGGCGCGCAAGACGCGCCCGGCTACGCCGTGCTTTCAAAGGTTATCACCGCCGGATGTAAGGCCGCGATTAAAATAACTGAGAAGATTTAATCACGTTTCGCGTTTTTAATTATCACGGCCTCAGGCAAAAACTGGCCTTTGGTGCGTGGATCCGTTGACGGGCCGCCGCTTTCCATCGCTTGGATTTTGCGCACGACGTCCATGCCCGATGTCACTTTGCCAAACACCGCATAGCCTTGCCCGTCAGGATTGCGCACGCCGCCGTGATCCAAAAAACTGTTATCACCGACAGTAATGAAGAAGTAAGCCGCGCTGCCGGTGCCGACCGCTTCGCGGGCAATTGAGACAGCGCCGTCATTATGAGTGAGCCCGCTAATATTTGTCGGTTCATGGTCGATGGCCGGCGTGACGGGCGTTGTCGATAACAAACCGCCTTGGATAAGGCTCATGCCCATATCGCGCGGGTCGTTATCAGGGCGCACGACGCGGTAAAAGCCCTCCCCGTCATACAGGCCTTGGTCAACGTGGTAGAGGAAATCCGCCGAAGACATCGGCGCTTTGTTTTCTAAAACTTCGATTTTAATATCACCCAACTCTGTCTCAAGAATGACAGTGGGATTGCCGCAAGCGGTCAGCAAAAGCGCTGTGCCGGCGGCCGCTAAAAACTTCAACGGCTTCATTCTATGCGCGGACCGCCGCCGCCCTTTTTGATGACGACATCAGCCAATAGGGTCGCGCAAAACCCGAGGAAAAGAGCGAACAGAGGATGGCGCAGGATTAAAAGCACCGCAATGCCGGCGCCCATGCCGATGATAAGGGCGTAAGGATGTATTTTAGCGTTCATAGATTAAACATAGGGCTTTAACGCTCTAATTCAACGTCCCAGTAAAGATAATCGAGCCAGCTTTCATGCAGATGGTTGGGCGGAAAGCGCCGCCCCTGCGCCTGCAATTGATGCATGTTGGGCTCGTAAGGCTTTCTGGCCGGGAACATTTTGGCGTCTTTGGGAAGGCGGCCGCCTTTTTTCAGGTTACATTTACTGCAGGCCGCGACAATATTTTTCCATGTCGTTTTACCGCCCAGACGGCGGGGGATTAAATGGTCAAAGGTCAGATCTTCACTGCTTGCGCAATAAACGCATTCAAACCCGTCGCGCAAAAATAAGTTAAACCGTGTAAAGGCCGGATTGCGATTTTGAACAACATAGTCTTTCAGGCTGACCACGGACGGTAATTGCATTTCAAAAGACGGGCTTCGTACCACATGGCTGTAGTGATCGACGACATTCACGCGCTCTAAAAATACGGCTTTAATCGTGTCCTGCCATGACCAGAGCGAAAGCGGGTAATAGGACAAGGGCTGATAATCAGCGTTGAGTATCAGGCACGGATAGGCACCGCTCCCCGCAGCATCGGGCTCACCGATCGGGTTGGTCATAATAGGACCGGCAGGAAGAGACGTATCTATGCGTCCCATTTTTGTCCCCGCGCGCGCGAATTATGATATGAGCGGTCAAGTATCTTGAAAATGAATCTCCGGCAGCGTTTATCTTAGATACGCTAACCGAGAAGACAGAGACGTGACAAGGGAGAAAAATGGCTGCTGTTTTCTATATTTCTCCCGCCTTGGGCAAAACGACGCGATGATTACGCGATTTGCGCCATCGCCGACCGGCTATTTGCACTTAGGCCACGTCCTTGCGGCGCAGCGCGCGTTCGGATTTGCAAAAGACGCGGGCGGAACATGCCTGCTGCGCATTGAGGATATAGACCGCACGCGATGCCGGCCGGACTACACGCGGGCAATCTATGAAGATTTAGACTGGCTGGGCTTTGATTGGCCCCTGCCTGCCCGCGTGCAGAGCGCGCATTTGGGCGAGTATGCCAGCGCGCTGGATACGCTGAAAGCGCGCGGCCTGGTCTATCCGTGTTTTTTCACCCGGCGGGAACTGGCGGACATTCAGGGGGATGACGACGTTTACCGGGGGCCGGGGATAGTGCCTGATTCAGGCGCCGTTGCTGCCAAAATGGCCGCCGGGGAAGTGCCGGCGTGGCGGCTGTCCATCGCGGCGGCAAAAGACGCGCTCGGCGCGAAATTTGACGCGCTCAGCTATTTTGAAAAAGGCGCGCGAGTCCCCGCCAATGCGGCCGTCCACGGTGATGTTATCCTGGCCCGTAAAGATATCGGAACAAGCTATCATCTGGCCTGCACTCATGATGACGCGCTGCAAGGCGTGACTCATGTGGTGCGCGGCAGGGATTTGGAAGACCTGACGGGACTTCACGTGCTTTTGCAAACTCTGATGGGATGGCCCGTTCCCGATTATCACCACCATGAGCTATTAATGAAAACTGCCGGCGAGAAATTATCCAAGCGCGGCGGCGATACCTCAATCAAGTCCATGCGCGAGACCGGGATGACGGCCGCGCAAGTTTTAGATATGGCCATGGCCGGCCAAATTGCCTAAACGACATTATGGCTAAACCTGCGTCCACATTTGCCCTTGATATTTGGTATTTCGCTGCGCTGAAAAGCGATGTCAAAACCGGAAAGCTTATCCGCGTTGAAATCGCCGGCGAGCCGATAACACTGGGCCGCAAAAAAGACGGCAAGCTTTTTGCCCTGCGCGATATCTGCCCGCACCGCGCTGCGCCGTTTTCGGCCGGACGTATTGTCGATGACGCGGTGGAGTGCCCCTATCACGGCTGGAAATTTTCCGCGGATACCGGCGCGTGCACCGAAATTCCCGCGCTTTGCGAGGGCAATGATATGCAAACGGACAAAATTAAAGTCCGTCACTTTCCCGCGCGCGAGCAGGGCAATCTGATTTGGGTTTATATTGCGAGCGATAAGCGCTTCGCCGGCGCGCCTGATATTGAGCCGCCGCATTTCAATATGGCGGGCACGCCGCCTCGCATGCGCGACTCATTGGTGCTGAACTGCCACGTCGATCACGCCGTCATCGGCCTTATGGATCCGGCCCACGGGCCGTTTGTGCATAAACAATGGTGGTGGCGCTCGGCCAAATCCATGCACGAAAAAGCCAAGAAATTTGAGCCGCGCGAGCTGGGTTTTGCCATGGCCGCGCACAGCCCGTCCTCCAACAGCTTTGCCTATAAGCTGCTGGGCGGCAAACCGATTACGGAAATTACATTCCGCCTGCCGGGCATTCGCACCGAAGAAATCAAGGTCGGCAAGCGCACGCTCTTATCGTTCACGGCCGTGACGCCGATTGACGAAAACCGCACCGAAATCACCCAAGTCTTCTTTACCGATATGCCACTGCTGAAACTGCTGACACCGATTTTAAAAATCGGGGCACGCAAGTTTTTGCGTCAGGATGGTCATATGGTGGATTTGCAGCAAATGGGCCTGAAATACGATCCGACTTTAATGCTGATTGAGGACGCCGATACGCAAGCCAAATGGTATCACCGCATTAAAAAAGAATGGGCCGCCTCCCGGTCAGAGAAGCGGCCGTTTGTTAATCCGGTTAAAGCGAAAACGCTTCGCTGGCGAAGTTAGCTCAGACGGTTCCGTGCAAGGCGAAGACTTCGTCCAGCAGCGCAAACGCATTGTTCCAACTGCGTGAGGCGCTGATTTCATTATACATCAATCCCAACTCTTTGTTAGCCGCGCCCGGGACAGAAAACGCATGGGACGTGCCGCCCAGCGCCAAGATTTGCCAATCGCATCCGGCCTCGGTCAGCTCTTTTGCCAGCGCCATTACAGAGTCAGGCTTTGCCATCGGATCATCCCATCCGTGCGCGGCAAGCACTTTGGCTTTTATCTTTTTCTTCGGCAAATCCGGCGCATCCAAAAGGCCGTGAAAGCTGATCGCGGCTTTTAAATCCGCGCCGCTGCGGGCCAGGTCCAGCGTGGCCAGACCGCCAAAGCAAAAGCCGATCATGGCCAGATTGTCGGCGTCGACCTCGTCCATGGCGCAAGCCACTTTCACCCCGGCATTGATGCGCGCCAGCAGGGCTTTGCGGTCCTCTTTAAGCGGGCCCATCAGCGCCATTTTATCGTCAACAGTATCGGGCGTTGCGCCGTCGCCGTAAAGGTCAGGCACAAAGCCGACATAGCCGAGCGCCGCCATCTGCACCGCTTGTTGCTGCGCAAAATCGTCCAATCCGCCCCAAGCATGGCCGACCAGAACGCAAGGCCGCGCACTGGCAACAGATTCGTCCCAAGCCACATAGCCGATACATTTTTGTTTGCCGTCAAAATACTCAACAGGTTTGGTCGTAATGTTCATAAAAATCCCTCTGAATTACCTTTGGCGCTGTCTTAAAGCATCGGCCAAGCGGTATCAATCGGCGCGAAAGCCGCAGCTGCAAATACAGCCCGATTAACTGAATGTTATCCATATTTTGATTGGCTCACGCCAAGTAAAATCAGGAGTAAGTCATGAACATCGTCAAGACCGCTTTTATGGGCACTTGCGCCGCTGCCATTTTGGCCGCTTGCGCAACGCCGCAAACAAATCCGCACTATAAATATTCCAGCAAAATGCCGGCTGAAACACAGTCCGCTGAATATTATAACGCCGCGCCGCAACAAGCGCCGGTCAGTTACCAGGCCGCGCACAGCGCTCCGGCAAATCCGCAACCTTATATTAACTCGGCCACCTACACGCCGTCATCATCGGCCGATAATGCTTATCAAGCCTGTCTTGCCAAAGAGCAGAATCACAAGCTTGTCGGCGCCGCCATTGGCGGGACTGTTGGAGCTTATGCAGGCAAAAAGCTTGCAGGCGATGATAATGACACAAAAGGCTTAGTGGCCGGCGCAGCCCTTGGCGGCATAGCCGGATATGGCGCGGGCAATTTGTCCATGAATTGTGACGCCGCCGCTTCTGCGCCGATGCAGGCGCAAGCCGCCCCGCAGGCTGTGCGCTATTCAGAGCCTGTCCTGTCTCAACCGGTTACAATGCAGCCTGCCGCAACGCAGAGCGCGCAAATCGCCCCCGCCATGGTTGAAACCGGCGGACAGAACGCGACGCAGATTGACGGCTATTCATATAATTCCGACGGCTATGTCACGCAGGCTGCCGTAACTGCGCCCGCGCCTGTTCTTACGCAGCGCGAATATGACATTCCGGCGCAAGCAGCCTTGCCGGCGCCGGCTGTGCCTGCGGGCATGACTTACATTGTGCAGGAAGGTGACACCGCTTGGAGCCTGTCGCGCAAAACCTGCGCGTCTCTGACGGATTTGAAAGCCATCAACAATCTTGAAGGCGACTTCCTGATTAAAGCCGGCGAAGCGATTTTATTGCCGGCGTCAACCTGCTAGCTCGGGTTTAAGCCAGATATCGGCGGCAGGGTTGCAAGATACCCTGTCAGCCCGGCGCGCAAACTTGCATGAGGGGCAACTACTGCGCCGCGACAAGCCCTGCCCCGTATTTGGCGTAGAGGCGGTCTTTGGCCTTCGGGTCAGTATTGACTTTGGTGATGTCACCGCCGGCCCAATCCATGACTTTTCTGTCCATGACTTTATACCAAAGCGGCGGAATAGCAGCGAGCATATAGCATCCTAAATAGCCGTTGGGCAGCGTCGGCAGATCGTCAAAATTGCGCAGCACCTGATAGGGACGCAGCGGGTTAGCATGATGGTCGCTGTGACGCTGCAAATGGAAAAGCTGCATATTGGAAAACAGATGATTGGTGTTCCAGCTGTGATGCGGCTGCGTGCGCTCATATTTCCCGTTAGCTTTCTTGGCCCGCAGTAATCCGTAATGCTCAATATAATTGGCTTGGGTCAGCGTGTACCACCCCATCAAATAAACCGGCAGGATAAAGGCCAAAATGGCCGGACCGAATGAAGCGACACATATTGCGACGATAACCAAAGTCAGCGCGTAGCTTTGTAAAACGTCATTGCGCCATGTCCAAAAGCCGTAACCTTTTTTGGCCAGACGCTCGCGCTCGTGAAAAATGCCGCGCTCAAATGTGCCTGACATTTCTCGCACGGCAAAGCGGTAGATATTTTCCCCCATGCGCGCACTGGCCGGGTCTTCAGGCGTGGAGACCATGACGTGATGACCGCGATTGTGCTCGATACAAAAATGACCGTAACCGATGACAGAATTGCCGAATTTGGCGACAAACTGATCAAGCTTATTACTTTTATGACCCAGCTCATGAGTCAACGTCATCACCCCGCCGCAATAAATGCCGACGCCAATGACCAGCGCGATATAAGACCACCACGGCAAGCTCTGCGTGCCGACAAACCAAACGGCGACCGCGAAAATCACAAATGTCATGGCAATCAGCGGATAGATAGAAAAGCGGTAGAAATTATCTTTCATCATCGCCGGCATGACCGCTTCGGGCGGATTATGGGAATCCTCACCGACCAGATGGTCTACAATCGGGGTTATGCCGAACATGTAAATCACAGGGATTAAGGTAAAAAGCGCGTTATTCCCGGCCGCGAAATATCCCCAAAAACTCGCGAGATAAATAGCGGGCGACAAAAAGGCCAGCAAATACCACCAGCGTTTGTGATCTATATATTCGACCGTGTTTCCTTGCCCGTCTGTTCCCGTAAATAACATTATGCCGCTCCCTCATTATGCGATTTTTGCGCAGCGTACGGCATGCAGAGGCGCGCCATCGGCTCAATGACCGCTAAAATATCTGTCACTTTGGCGACGATATCCGGCCCGTTTAAATCATACTCTACCCGCCGGCCGGATTTGCGCGAGGCCGTAATGCCCGCGCGCTCCAGCATTGCCAAATGCCGTGAGATTACCGAGCGGTCCTGCACCATGCCTTGGGCGATTGTTTTCACATCGGACGCGCCAACAGTGATCAGGCGGCGGATAATCTCTACCCTGACCGGCTCGCAAAGCGCTGTAAAAAAATCGGTGTCTAAAACGGCTTTGACGTCCTGCGCAATGGCAAGGCGGGCGGGGTCAACGGGTATATTATCATTTCTCATATGCGTATATGTGCACACATATGCACGCATTACAACAGGAATCTTAGCGCACACAAAAAAGAGGTTCAGGCTGATAACGCAGCCTGAACCCCTACTTGTCCGATGATTTAAGTCTCGACGTTTACTTCACCGCGATAAAAATCTTATTGCGACCGCGCTGCACAGTCAGGGCAATAACGCCGTCATTATCGTCAATCAGGCGTTTAAAATCGCTCATATCTTTTACAGCGTCGCGATTGACTTGGCGAATAATGTCGCCTTTTTGCAAGCCCGCGCGGGCGGCTTTGCTGCCGATACGCACGCTCGCGACATAAACGCCTTCATCACCGCCGCTCGGGTCAAGCTTTTCTGGAATGGCGCTGATGGACGCGCCGTTAAAGCCTTCGCGATCATCAAGGACGTTATCATTATCCGCAGCGTCTTCACCGGCGTCAGCGTCTGATTCCGGCGCTTGCTCCACGTCAATTTTCGTTTTGATGCGGCGACCGTCACGCAAATAGGTGATGTCTTGGCGCGTTCCGCGCTCCACAAAGCCGACAGCATTGCGAATATCACGCGAGTCAGTAATCGGCTCGCCGTTAAAGGCGATAATAACGTCACCAACCTCCAGCCCTGCACGGTCAGCCGGACTGTCCTCTTCGACTTGGCGCACGAGCGCGCCTGTTTCAGCGTCAATATCCAAAGCTGCGCGAAGGTCAGGCGTTAAGTCCTGAATGCCCACGCCGATACGGCCGCGGCGCACCTCGCCATAGCGCGAAAGCTGGTCGACGACTTTGGACGCCATATTGGACGGCACGGCAAAACCGATACCGGCGCTGCTGCCGGAGCGAGAGATAATCGCCGTGTTAATACCGATAAGTTCGCCTTTGGAATTAATCAGCGCGCCGCCGGAATTTCCGGGGTTAATAGAGGCATCGGTCTGGATAAAATCTTCATACCCGTCACGGCTGATGCCGCCCCGCCCCAAGGCGGAAACAATGCCCGAGGTCACAGTTTGCCCAAGCCCGAACGGATTGCCGATAGCCAGCACGTAATCTCCGACCTTACTGTCATCGGAATCGGCAAGGGTGAGCGCCGTCAGATTATCCGCGTCAATTTGCAAAAGCGCGATGTCAGTTTTCGGGTCGCTGCCCATGACGGTTGCCACAACGCTGCGGCGATCTTTCAGGGTCACTTTGACTTCATCAGCGTCTTTGATGACGTGAGCATTGGTCAGAACATAGCCCTTCTTGGCGTCGATTATAACGCCGGAGCCTGCGCTGGACGCTTGACGCTCTTGCGGCCGGCTTTCGCCGCCGGGGGCATTTTCAAAAAAGCGTTTAAAAAACTCGTCATTCATCAGCGGGTTTGACCGGGTCTTTACCGTTGTCGTCACGCCGATATTAACAACGGCCGGCGTCGTGCGTTCCAGCAGCGGCGCCAGGGTCAACACGCCCCGCTGCGGATCAACGGTGAGCGTGTCGCCGGAGGCGCCGCCGGTCAGGCCGGGCAAGCGCAATTGCGCATGCGCAGGGGCGGATACAGAAAAGGCTGTCGCGGCGGTCAAAACTGAGGCGGCAAGAAATGTCTTCATAATGGGGTCTCCGGTTAAGCGCTATATTTGGGCCTTGCGTCCCTACGGCTACATTGCCGCCGGGTTACAAAACAGTCACATCCTATGTGGCGCAATTTCATCCCGTTTCAAGCGGTGAAATCATGCAAAACCCCTTACAATTGCGTAATAAAAATGATAGCGCTGTCATTCAAATTTGACGGCCTAATTATTCAGGAAAAGACTATGCGAAATCGCCTTGCCAAAATTGTTGCGACTGTCGGACCGGCGTCAGCCGCGCCGTCTAATTTGGCGCTTTTGCATGAAGTCGGCGTTGACGTCTTTCGCCTGAATTTTTCCCATGGCGAGCACGAAAGTCACGCCAAGGTCGTGGACGGGATTCGCGCCGCGCAGAAAAAATCCGGCCGCCCAATCGGTATTCTCGCTGATATGCAGGGCCCGAAAATTCGCGCCGGCGTTTTTGAAGACGGCCAAATCGAGCTGCGCCCCGGCGAAACCATTCGCATTGAAATCGGCACAGAGCCCGGCCGCGACGGACTTATCCGCATGCCGCATCCTGAGCTTTTGCCGGTATTAACCGAAGGCTGCGTTTTAAAATTTGACGACGGCAAAATGTCTGTCACAGTTTTAGACAATGACGGCGAGGCCCTGACGGCTCGCGTCGATATTGGCGGCCCTCTGAAAGACCGTAAGGGCGTCAATATTATCGGCGCTGTTTTACCCGTTTCCGCCATGACAGAAAAAGACGAGCGGGATATGAAATTCGCGCTCTCGCAAAATGTTGATTTTATCGCTCTGTCATTTGTTCAAACGGTCGGCGATGTTATCGCAGCTAAAAACATTATTCAGGGCCAAGCCGGACTGATTGTAAAAATTGAAAAGCCGTCAGCGGTCGAAGACCTGGAAGCCATTTTGGATGAAGCCGACGGCGTCATGGTGGCGCGCGGGGATTTGGGTGTCGAGTTGCCGCTAGAGCAAGTCCCTGTCGTGCAACGCCAAATTATTCGCACGGCACGGCGTATGGGCAAGCCCGTCATTGTCGCCACCCATATGATGGAATCCATGATCGACAACCCAACGCCAACGCGCGCCGAAGCGTCGGACGTTGCAACGGCGATGTATCAGGGCGCAGATGCCGTTATGCTCTCTGCTGAAACAGCCGTGGGCCGTCACCCGGCGACCGTTGTGGCGATTATGGACCGCATTATCGCAGCTGCCGAGTCTGATGAGGAGTATTGGAGCACGTTCCAAGACCGCCGGCTGACCGCGCAGACGACGGCAGAAGACGCCATCTCTGCCTCTGTGCGCGGGATTGCAGAGACTTTGGGCAGCAAGGCCGTGTTTGGCTATACAAGCTCCGGCGCAACCGTGTCGCGCATTGCGCGCCTGCGTCCGCCCTGCCGTATTATCGGCATGACCCCGCATGAGCATATTGCAAGCCGTATGTGCCTGACATGGGGCGTGACGCCGATGGTGGTGAAAGACCCGGCCGATTTTGACGACATGCGATTCTCTATTCAGGCGATTGCCAAAGATGCGCCGCTATCGCTGAAATCCGGGGATCCTGTCGTGATGTGCGCCGGCATTCCCTTTGGCACATCGGGCTCCACCAATACGCTTAAAATCGGCAATATCAATTAAAGCAGATCAGGGTCGATGACTTTTTTGACCAGCGGTTTGACCGTCAGGCCCTGAACAATAATTGAGAAAATCACGACAACGTAAGTCGCGGCCAAAATCAGCGGCTTTTCCGGCGTGTCCGGCAAGGACAAGGCCAAGGCTACGGATATACCCCCGCGCACCCCGCCCCATGTCAGAACCGGAATCGCGCCTTTGGTGAAGTCCTTAAAGATGCCCAGAAATTGCATCGGAACGGACACGGCGACCAAGCGCGCCATCAGGACCAAAGGAATAGACAGCAGGGCCAGAACTAAATATTTCGCGTCCATCACGCCGGACAGAACCAAGAGCTCCAAACCGATAAGCAGGAATAATACTGAGTTTAAAATCTCGTCTATCATTTCCCAAAAGCCGAACAAATAAGTGCGCGTATGCTCGCTCATGGCAAATTGTGCGCCCTTATTGCCGACCATAAGGCCGGTCACGACCACCGCAATCGGCCCCGACAAATGCAGGTGCTGCGCCAGCGCATAAGTGCCGGTCACAATGCCGAGTGATATCAAAATCTCAATGGCATGTTCATCAATCGTCGACATCATTTTATAGGCAATCCAGCCGGTAATTGCGCCAAGGATTGCCCCGCCTCCCGCTTCGATGAAAAACAGTTTTGCAATAGAGAATGCTGTCACCGGGTCATTGGCATGGCCCCCGCCGGCGTTCAGCCCGCTCATTTGAACCGCAATCGCAACCATGATGGTAAAAACCACAACGCCGACGCCGTCATTAAACAGGCTCTCACCGGCAATTTTAGCCTCCAGGCTGTGGGGCATGTTGACAGATTTTAAAATCGATAAAACCGCGACCGGATCTGTCGGGCTGATTAACGACCCAAAGACCAAAGCCCAGATCAACGGGATGGGGTAGCCGACCAGCTTAGCCAGAAAATAAAATCCGAAGCCGACAATAAAGGTCGACATAATCACGCCCGCACTGGCCATCAGGCCGATGGCCCATTTCTGACTTTTCAGAAAGCCCATATCCACATGGAGCGCGCCGGCAAACAGCAAAAAGGCGAGCATGCCGTTCATCACCGTGGCATTAAAATCAATCTGCCCGATAGCATCGCGAAGCGGCGTTCCCAGACCAAGCGCGGGGAAGACCAGTTCAATCGCCAAAAGCACCATTGACGCCACCAACGCCATAACTAAAAGCCCGATTGTGTGCGGCAGCTTTAAAAAAGCGTGATTGATCCAGCCGAACAGACCTGACAGCGCCAGCATGATTGCCGTAATTTCAAACAGGCTCAGCCCGGCAGCAGACTGCGCGCCGGAAGCAGCGCTCATCAGGCCGGAAAATATCTCGATTGCAACAGTCATAGGGTCCCCTCAGACGAAACTTTGGGTCTTGGTGTAGGGTAATCCCGGCGCGCTGTTAAGCCCTCATATAATAAGGCATGTGCTTGAGCATAAGCTGCATTCATGTAATATGGTGCGTGAGCGGGCGCGCAGAAATTTGAGGGGCACATGTTAAAATCGCCAAAAACTGATCAATCCGTCTTTAACGATGTGCTGCACGTGCTGGCAATCTCGGTCATTATTGATGAGAAAATTCTCGAAACAGAAATGAACGAGTTCAGCCGCCAAGCTGTCGGCTTGGCAGAGATTTGCGATGCCGAGTTCAGCGAGGCAGATGCCAAAGATTGGTTTGAGACAAACAAGCCGCTTATCTTGGAAAAAATGGCGGGCCGCGGACGTAATACCGTCATCTTGAAAGCCTTGACCCGTATCACAGACGACGTCCTGAGAGAAAACACTTACGATTCTATGATCGCAATTTCCGTAAGTGATAAAGAATATCACCGCGAAGAGTCGGATTTGATAAGGTCAGCAGCAACAATATGGGGCTATTCACGCCCGCCGTTGAAAATTACGACCTAAATATCCGCCCCCGGACGGCAGGATAAACGCGCGCCGACTGAAAAATACGCAGGCTCACCACGAGCGGCGTTTACCGCAATCAAACTCAGCGAAGCGCAATAACAGCAAAAACGATTATAGGGTATTTATGAAAGCGACTGTCTATATCGCCGCCTTGACTGCGATTTTCATCGGTATGTCAATTTGGGTATCCGTCACCGGCGCCGGCCTGTCTGCGGAACTGGCCAATATCTTAGACGCGGCAAAGGCGCCGGGTGTAAAGATGGTTTTAGCCGATTTATATATCGGGTTTTTAATTTTGGCAGGCTGGATTGTTTATCGGGACGGCGCAAGTTTCAAAGCTTTGATTTTGATTATCAGCATGTTGTGTTTGGGCAACATTATCCCGCTTCTTTATATCCTTTGGCTGTTAATCAGAAGCCGCGGGGACGTTTGGGAAGTGCTGCTTGGACGCAAAGCGTAAACGGCTATGGATTGGACCTTAGTCAGCAGCTTAATCGCCTTTAACCTTGTCGGCAGCCTGACGCCGGGGCCGAATAATATTATCCTGATGTCTATGGGGATAAGTTATGGGTTTCGCCGGTGCATTCCCTATATTGCCGGCGTCATGATTGGCTTTGCCTTGGTGCTGGCAGCGGCTATTTTAGGCCTCGGGACACTTGTAGAGCAGTTTCCGGCGACCTTAACAATCGTAACATTGGCGGGGGCGGCGTGGCTGACATGGCTGGCAATCGGCTATTTTAAAGATGCTTTTAAACCCAAAACGACGGCTGCGGGGGATGTCCCTGCGCCGGTAAAAAAACCGATGGGCTTTTTTGAAGCCATCGCCTTTCAATGGGTAAATCCAAAAGGCTTGATTTTTGCCTTTGGTGCAGCGACGGCCTATATCGGCATCCATGATAACATCGTCATGCGCATTGTTATCATCGTCCTGCTTTTCAATTTTGCCGGCTTAATCGGCAATATTTTATGGGCGCTTATGGGCAGCACAGTGAACCGGTTATTATCAGGCGGACGTGCAGCCTTCGGGATAAATCTGTTTATGGGCCTCGTTATTTTGGCGACCGCAATCTTCATTTTGCACGCAGGTTTTGCGCAGAAAACTGTATAAAAAAGCCCCGCAAAACTGCGAGGCTTTTTCTTTAAATCTGACGCCGCGCCTTATCCGCGCGCTTCAGCTTCAGCGTCGAGCGCTTCTTGCTTGCGGCTTTCTTTCTTGCGCTGCGTTTCGGACAGGTAACGCTTGCGGATGCGAATGCTCTCCGGCGTGACTTCGACCAGCTCGTCGTCATTGATAAACTCGAGCGCGCTTTCAAGCGTGATTTGCTGCGGCGTCACCAAAGTCACTGCCTCGTCCGTGCCGGACGCCCGAACATTGGTCAGCTGCTTACCCTTAAGGACATTCACGACCAGATCATTTTCACGCGCGTTAATGCCGACAATCATGCCTTCATAAACTTCTGTCGCATGGCCGATGAACAGCTTGCCGCGTTCCTGCAAATTAAACAGCGCAAAGGCCAAAGCCTTACCGGTTTCTTTGGCAATCAAAACGCCTTTCATGCGCTTGCCAATGCCGGATTTTGTGCGCGGCGCGTAGCGATCAAAATTGTGATACATCAGGCCGGAGCCGGACGTCAGCGTCATAAATTCAGACCGAAAGCCAATCAGGCCGCGCGTCGGAATCTCATAGTCCAAACGCACGCGGCCGGCGCCGTCGGGGATCATGTTTTGCATCATGCCCTTTCGCTCGCCAAGCTTTTCCATCACGCCGCCCTGATGCTCTTCTTCAACGTCAACGGTCAGGGTTTCCCACGGCTCGCATGTCACGCCGTCAATTTCTTTATTGATAACCTGCGGGCGCGAAATACCGAGCTCAAAGCCTTCACGGCGCATGTTTTCAATCAGGATAGACAGGTGCAGCTCGCCGCGGCCTGAGACGCGAAACTTATCGGCTTCATCAAGCTGCTGCACGCGCAGGGCGACATTAGAGATCAGCTCCTTTTCAAGGCGGTCGTTAATATTGCGCGAGGTGACAAATTTACCTTCGCGGCCGGCAAACGGGCTGTCATTGACTTGGAACGTCATAGAGATTGTCGGCTCATCAACAGACAGCGCCGGCAGCATATCAACATGGTCCGGGTCGCAGATCATGTCGGAAATGCCAAGCTTATCAATACCGGTAAACGCCACAATATCGCCGGCAGACACGCTGTCCATTTCCAAACGTTCCAGTCCCATAAAGCCGTAAGGCTGCAAAACTTTGGCGCGGCGCGTGGTGCCGTCCGGCGATGCGACAACAACCTGTTGATTGCGCGACAACGATCCGCGCGTCACCCGGCCGATGCCGATAACGCCGGTATAGCTGTTGTAATCCAGGGCTGAGACCTGAACCTGCGTCGGGCCGTCCGGGTCAACATTCGGAACGGGGGCATGCTTGACAATAGTTTCAAACAAAGGCTGCATATTTTCGCCGCTCACGGCTTCGCTGTCATGGCTGGCCCAGCCGTTAAGGGCGGACGCAAACACAGTCGGAAAATCCAGCTGGTCTTCATCAGCGCCCAAGCGGTCAAACAAATCAAACGTCTGGTCAACCGCCCAATCAGGACGCGCGCCGTTGCGATCGACTTTGTTAACAACAACAATCGGCTTGAGGCCTTGCGCGAGCGCCTTTTTCGTCACGAATGTCGTTTGCGGCATCGGGCCTTCAACGGCATCAACAAGCAGGACGACAGAGTCGACCATAGAGAGCACTCGCTCAACTTCGCCGCCGAAATCCGCATGTCCCGGCGTATCGACAATATTAATGCGCCATTCTGTGCCGTCCGGCGCTGTCCATTTAATTGCCGTGTTCTTAGCGAGAATGGTAATGCCGCGTTCTTTTTCAATATCATTACTGTCCATGACGCGCTCTTCGCGCTCGCCGCGTTCATCCAGCGTTCCGGATTGACGGAGCAGCTTATCAACGAGGGTCGTTTTGCCGTGGTCAACGTGAGCGACAATAGCCACATTACGCAGCGTTTGAATATCTTGGGTCATAGGGAATGTCTTTTTATTAAAGGTCGCGCGTCACCTAACGCAAACAGGGCAAAAGTCCACCCCTTAAACCAAGATTAGGCAGACGCCCGCGCAATGTCGCCTTGCCTTTTGCCAAAGCTTGGGCGAGTCTGACGGCAATATAGAACAGGATTCCGATATGCGCACAGATACAGCCCCGATGCCGACCCTTCTTTCCGACTATAAAGCCCCCGATTTCAGCATTGAGAGCGTGCATCTGGATTTCGATTTAGATCCGGCAAAAACGACCGTCACATCGACTCTGTCCGTGCGCCGCACAGGCGATGCGTCTGATTGGTCTCTTAACGGTGAAGACATTGCTTTGGTCAGTGTGGAGCTTGACGGGAAAAGCCTTCTCCGCAGCCGGTATAAGCTGACGCAGACCCATCTGACGCTGACCGGCCTGCCGGACGCATTTACCGTCAAAATCGTGACGCGCTGCGCGCCGAAAGACAATACGCAGCTCATGGGCCTCTATGTATCCGGCGGACGGTTTTGCACGCAGTGCGAGGCAGAAGGGTTTCGGCGCATCACATATTTTCCGGACCGTCCTGATGTCCTGTCTGTCTATACTGTTCGCATCGAAGGCAATAAAAAGGACTATCCGACCCTGCTCGCCAATGGCAATTTGACAGATAGCGGCGATTTACCGGGCGGACGACATTTCGCCGTATGGGATGATCCCTTTCCCAAGCCGTGCTATTTATTCGCCTTGGTCGCCGGACAGTTTGACAGGATTGACGACAGCTTTACGACTGTGAGCGGCCGCGAAATTCCGCTTGAAATCTTTGTTGACCCCGGTGATGCGCCGCGCGCGCTATACGCCATGGACGCGCTGAAACGCTCGATGAAATGGGACGAAGAGGCGTTCGGGCGCGAATATGATTTGGACCGGTTTATGATTGTCGCGGTGCGCGACTTTAACTTCGGCGCTATGGAAAATAAGGGGCTGAATATCTTTAACTCTGCCCTGCTCTTGGCCGACGGTGAATCGGCCACAGATATGAATTTCGAGCGGATTGAATCCGTTGTCGCCCATGAATATTTTCACAACTGGACCGGCAATCGTATCACCTGCCGCGATTGGTTTCAGCTCTGCCTTAAAGAAGGGTTTACAGTCTACCGTGACCAGGAATTTTCCGCCCATGAACGCGGCGCACCCCTTCAACGCATCAAAGATGTTAAAGCATTGCGCGCCCGGCAATTTCCGGAAGATGCCGGTCCGCTCGCCCATCCCGTGCGCCCCGAAGCTTATATGAAAATTGATAATTTCTACACGGCCACAATTTATGAAAAAGGCGCAGAAATTATTCGCATGCTTGCGACGATTTTAGGCCCGAAGGATTTTCGCAAAGGCTGTGATTTATATTTTGAAACTTTGGACGGAACAGCCGCAACAGTTGAGCAGTTTATCGAATGTTTTCAGACCGCGACAGGCCGCGATCTAACACAGTTTATGCTCTGGTATTCCCAAGCGGGCACGCCGGAAGTTACCGTGAAAACGCACTACGATAAAAACGCTCAAACCTTCAGGATTGACCTGTCGCAGCGCACGCCCCCGACCCAAGGGCAGACGAAAAAGCGGCCGCTTTTAATTCCGATAAAACTGGGGCTGATCAGTCCTGACGGCACAAATTACGCCGCGCAGATTTTTGAATTATCTGAAGCGTCTTCATCAGTCACGATCGATAATGTAAAATCGCGCCCGGCCCTTTCAATTTTAAAAAACTTCAGCGCGCCTGTTCGCTTAAACTATGATCGGCCGGCCGCCGATGCCGTTTTGCAAATGGCCCATGACGATGACTTGTTCAACCGGTGGGAAGCGGGGCAAAGCCTTGTGCGAGGCCTGCTTGCCGATTTGGCGCAGGCCATTCAAAGCGGTGATGTTCCGCAGGCCAATCCGGCGCTGCGCGGCTACGTTCGCGCCTTAAAATCTACCCTGTCCAATTCTGATATTGACCCCGGATTTAAAGCGCTGGCTCTGAGCCTGCCCGGCACGGGAGAGATTTTACAACAAATGGACAAGGCTGATCCGGTCGCTATTTTTGAGGCTATCGCCCTGGTGCGCCGAGCCATTGCTGATGAATGCCGTGCGCCGCTGGAACGCGCCTACACAGATTTGAAATCCGGTGACGCCTTCAGCCCGGATGCGGCCTCCGCCGGTAAAAGAGCTCTGCGCAATGCGGCCCTCTCCGTTTTGGCAAGCCAAGGCCGGTATGAGACTAAACTGCAGGCTAAAGCGCAGTTTGAAACGGCGACGAATATGACGGATGAAATTTCCGCCCTGATGACTTTGCTCCACATGCCCGGCAGTGAAGGCGACGTCGCCGCAGAGCAGTTTTTCGAAAAATGGAAAGATAATCCGCTCGTTGTCGATAAATGGTTCTCAGTCCGCGCCTATGACAGTCGCCCCAAAAGCCTGTCCGTTATCGCCTCACTGCTTGATCATGCGGCTTATCAGGCCAATAATCCTAACCGCGTGCGCGCGCTGGTCGGCGGCTTTGCTATGGGCAACCCCAAGACCTTTCACGCCGCAGACGGCAGCGGATACGAATTTTTCACCGACCGCGTCATGGATATGGACAGCCGCAATCCCGGCGTTGCGGCGCGTCTTCTGGGGGTTTTTGAAATCTGGCCGCGCTTGGATACGGCGCGTCAGGATCTTATCAAAGCGCAGCTGCGCCGCGTGATAAAGTCCAAGCCGTCTAAAAACGTGCTGGAAATCGCCGGCAAGGCTTTGGGAGCCTAACCGCCATGCAAGACCCCAAAACATATGCCGGGTTTCGGCAACATGTCGAAGAACGCAAGTTTAATATTGCGGCTCAAGCCGTCGTCGATATCGATTCGCGTGAAACTCTGCATGACGAATGGTTGGTGCGCTTTGACACGGATGTTGAGCTGACAGGCCTGCTGCGCCCTGCCGAGATTAGCGGCGCCATTGCGGCGCTGGATATTTCCATGATGGAACATGCCGTAAAAACCCTGAACATGGATCGCCGCAGAAAGCCCATTGCCGTCAATATTTCGGGCGCGTCTATGGATGATCCGACATTTGAGCATTTACTGTTCAGCACGCTGGACCAACTCAAGGCCGGTCCCGACAGATTAGTGTTGGAGCTTACGGAAACATGGAACCTGCATGAACTGACAGTCGCCAACCAAATATTAAAAAAACTGCGCCAACGGGGGCATTCTGTTTGCTTGGACGATGTCGGCGCGGGCGCGGCGTCCATCCGCTATCTCAGAGCCTTTGAAACAGACTGGCTGAAGCTGGACGGAGAGTTTGTTCAGGCGGCTATGAAAAATGAGCGCGACCTGACAATTTTAAAAGCAATTCTAGCTTTGAGAGAGCCGCTGGGCGTAAAAACGATAGCCGAAGGTATCGAAGACGAGGCGGCCATAGCCTTCGCCAAATCTCTCGGTTTTGACGCCGCGCAGGGCTACCTCTTCGGGCAGCCGCGTATTGAACCGATACGCGGATTGTCGGCGCACAGCCTTAACCCCTCATAAACCTATAAACGCTCGACATTATTAACCTTTGCAGGCTAGATTCTTAAGTGATTCGGCGGGACAGGTTTATGGCAAATTCATACGGTATCGGAGGCCAAGTGACAAACGGTGCGCCGTATGCCGCGCCGCGCCCTCAAAACCCGCCGGCCGCTCATCAAGCCGTCGGTAGAATGCCGCCGCCGCCGCCTATGCCCGGCACGCCCGCTCAACCGTCCCCGCCGCCTGCTGCGCCTGCCCCGCCCCGTGCCCGGCCTCAGGCAGCGCAGCAAGCTCATGCAAGACCTGCATCAGCGCCTGAATCGTCGATGGCGAGACCCGGAATGCCCGCAGCTGCGGCGCAAGTGCAGCCAAAAGCCAAGCGCCGTCTCTCAGATCGTTTAATCGGCGAAACGCCGCAAACCGGGCTTGATGACGACACGTCTCTGACCGGCCGGAACAGCAAGCTTTTGGTTTTTGCTTTTTTGATTTTCTTTATCTTGATGTCAGCTCTGGCTGTTTACCGCGCCAACCAATCCGAAGCGGCCCTGTCCCAAGGCGTTGCTGTCCAATCGGCCGCCGCGGAAAGTAAAGCTGTGTCAGAACGCATCGGCATGGCCGTCCGCTGGATAGATACTGCGATTGCGCTTCGGGGGGCGGCCGGGCAAACTGTCGCCAATGTCGCGCGCGGACCCGGCGTCACGCAGGTCGCTATGATGGATGCGAGCGGGAAAGTCATCGCCTCCAAAAACGGCAACGGCTCGGCTTTCAGAACCGTGTCGTTGCAAAACTTTCCGCAAAGCGGCATTCGCATTACAGCGGTCATGAGCAATGCCGGCGTCGCCAATCCTGTCATTGTCCGCTCTGTCGGTGATGCGTTCGTGCTGACCATGCTCGCGCCGGGCAGCTTCATTGGGATGGACAACATGGAAGGCCGCACGGCTCTTGTTGATCGCGGGCGCAACGTCATTGACGGATCGGGCACAATTGCCCGCGACGGGATAGCCGACGCATTTTCACTGGACGCCGGCCAAATCAATGCATTGATGAGCGGGGGCGGCACGGCCATCGGAAATACAGGCGGCTTACCTGTCACCGGCGCGAGCGTTCAGCACACAGATTTAAAACTCATCGGCTCGCCGAACGGCGGCGGCATCAGCGTCCCCGATAATAAACTTACTTTTGCGGTATTGTTCATCACAACCGCTGTTATTCTGATGGCTTTATTGCGCAATGCGCTGAGACATTTCGCACAGCTGCGCGAAACACAGCGCGAGGCCGATGTGTCCAGAGAGCGTTTTCGTATTGCTGTTGAAAGCGGGCGCGGCGGGGTCTGGGAAATTGATCTGAAAAACAACGCCGTCTACGTCAGCAGTTCCTTGGCGCGGGTATTAGGTCTTCCGGCCGAAGATCAGTCCCTGGCGGTCTCGCAGTTTTTAGCCCTTTTCCACGCCGGTGACCGCGAACGCCTGCTGAGCGCGGCGCGGCGCGCCCATCTGCAGGGTGAATTTGATATGGAAGTGCAAGTTGCGCATCTGCCGTCAGTTCTGCAATGCCGCGGGCAAACATCCCATCGCGCCGGCGTTAACGGCGATATGGTCATTGTCGGCGTCGCCCTTGATGTTACAGAGCAGCGCGGCGCGCAATCGCGATTGCAACTGGCCGAAGCCCGCCTTTTTGACGCGTTGAATTCAATGACAGACTCATTTGTCGTTTGGGACAAGCTGGGCCGACTTGTTTTGTGGAACGGTAAGTTTGAAGATTTTTTCAAATTTAAGCCGGGTCAGCTGCAAATGGGCTTGGAAAATCATATCGTCGAACATCACGGTAATAACGCTATTGAAGAAGTCTACGACTCCCAAGACGCGGAGGGCCAGATTGAGATTAAGCTGAAAGATGGCCGCTGGGTTCGTTACAGCGAAGCTCCGACAGCTGATGGCGGACAGGTCAGTATCGGTACGGATATTACCGAAATTCGCGCCCGCGAAAACGATTTGCGCGACAATGATATTGCCCTTCGCAATACGGTTGATGTTTTAAAAAAATCACAAACCCGCATCATGGAATTGGCAGAAAATTACGAGCAGGAAAAAATTCGCGCCGAAGAAGCCAACCAATCCAAATCAGATTTTCTGGCTAACATGTCTCATGAGCTCCGCACGCCGCTAAACGCAATCAACGGTTTCTCTGACATTATGAAAAAGGAAATGTTCGGCCCGCTCGGTGATCCGCGTTACAAAGAATATGTCAGTGATATATTATTCTCGGGCCAGCATTTGCTGTCTTTGATTAACGATATTTTGGATATGTCCAAGATTGAAGCCGGTAAGATGACTCTGAATACTGACCTGCTGCAAATCAATGATATGATTGCACAGGTTCTGAGAATCGTCAGAGGCCGCGCGGAAGACGGGCGATTGAAGTTGATTTATGAAAACATTGAAACCCGCGAGATCGAAGCTGATCCGCGTGCGGTTAAGCAGGTTCTGCTTAATCTGATTACCAATGCGATTAAATTTACGCCGGAAGGCGGCACCGTACGTGTTGAAGCGATTGAAAAACAATCCGGGATTATTGTTAAAGTCCATGACAGCGGCATCGGCATTTCAAAAGAAAATATTGAGCGCTTGGCTAAGCCATTTGAACAAATTGAAAGCAAGCATTCAACGCAACACGAAGGCACAGGCTTAGGCTTGGCTTTGTCCAAGTCGTTGATTGAACTGCATGGCGGTAACTTCCTGATGGAAAGCGAGCCGGGTGAAGGCACGACTGTCACCTTCACCTTGCCAAACACGCCGCCCGTCCAAGCCGCAGAGCCGGACAACAGTGAAGTCTCAAATGAGATCAGCCGCCTTGCGCAGGACATTGCCGATGTTCTGGGTCAAAATGATGTCGAAGATCTTCAGGCAGATGCCGCGCAGCAGCCGCAGGCCGCTACGCAAGAGACTGCGGCCTAAACCGGTCCGACAATTTTTTCGAAAATTGCCCGAACGTCTTTTCTGATAAGGGCATAATCTGCACCCATATCCTCAAAGCTGTCCCTGCCGCAAAGCACAGCCAGACGATCGCAAACGATGCGCGGCGCCGTCTGCGGGTCAAACAGCCCCGACACAGCCACAGACAGATAGGCCCGCATCCCATCATAAAGATCAGTGGCCCCGGATAATATTTTGTAATCTGACGGGCTGATTAATTTCGCGTTTTGAGCCTGCAGTAAAACAGCGCGCGTTGAGACATTGAGCAACTCGGGCGCTTTGGGCCCTGCAATCAGCTGTAAATATTGAGCAATAAATTCAATGTCGACAATCCCGCCGGCCACCATTTTTATATCCCAATCACTCTTGGCCGGCTTATCGCGTTCAAGCCGCCGACGCATATCCGTAACGTCGGCTTTTATAACAGCCGCGTCGCGAGCCTGCATGAGTATCTGCCGGGTTGTTTTTTCAACGCGCTTTTTGAAATCATCCGAGGCGGCCCACGAGACCCGCGCGCGGGTCAGCGCCATAAACTCCCATGTCCAAGCTTGATCCGCATAATATCCCGTAAGGGCTTTCATACTGACCGTAATCGGCCCGGCGCTGCCTGACGGGCGAAGGGCCATATCGACCTCATACAAAGCGCCTTCTTGCGTGGGTGCAGACAGGGCCGAAATCAGCCGCTGCGTGACTTTGGTGTAGTAGATATGCGCCGCGCCGGCGTCGGCTTCGCCCGGATCGTAAAGCACCATAATATCTAAATCAGACGTCACCGTCATTTCGCGCCCGCCCATCTTACCCATGGCCAGCACGGCCATGTTGCCGCCGGGGTTTTGTAATCGGCGCTCAACATCACGGCGCGCCGCGAGCGCGAGACGGACTACGGCGCTGTCAGCTAAATCGGCCAGTTGATGGGAGGCTGATTGCGCAGACATACGCCCGGCGAGAATGCCGGCCCCGACTTTAAAATGTTGCTCGCGGACTATGCGGCGCACGGCATTCATCTCCCCTTCCAAATCATTGCCGGGATCCGGTTTCATTGAAGGCAGACTCGCCTTAGCGCTCTCAAAGTCGGGCTCGATAAGGATGTCTAATATTTCAGGTTTTACTGATAGGACTTCAGCCAGACGCGGGGCTTGCGCCATCAAATCAATCGCCTCTGTAAGCAAATCGGGTTGCCGCTCAAACATCGCCAAAATTGAAACGCCGGCATTCAGGTTTTCAAAAAATTGCGCGAACCTGAAAAAACTCTCATCCGGCAGGCCTGTTCGGCTGCATCCGTCAATAATCACCGGCGCGAGACGAGTTAAGCTTTCGCGCGCCCGCACGGTTCGCGTTGCCGCCGTGCGTCCTCCGAGCCAGCCGGCCATAATATTCCAAATATCCGGACCGCGTTTAAAGCCCAGCCTGTCAAACGTTTCCAACGTATTCGGCCCGGCCTCAACGCCGGTAAATGACAAAGTGCCCGCCTCTGATGCCAAGCTTTCTGCGTCCGGATAGAGAGAAATATAAGCGTCATTGACCCGGCCCAGGACGGTCTCAAGCGCGGTATCAAATGCGGGCAAATCATCAAAGCCTGACAGCTTGGCCAGCCGCAATCGCCGCGCATTGTCGGCCGGACAGATATGCGTTTGCGCGTCATCTATCATTTGCACGCGGTGCTCTAAATCGCGCAGAAAGCCGTAATCAGCTATCATTTGTGCTAAAGCCGTTTTGTCCTGAAACGCCATTTCGCCCAGCATTGTCAGGGCCTCATCGGTGCGGATGCAGCGCAGCGCCTTATGCCGTCCGCCCAAGATAAGCTGCTGAGTTTGAGCGTAAAATTCAATTTCGCGAATGCCGCCGCGGCCAAGCTTTAAGTGGTGACCGGCCGCCTGAATGTCGCTGTGCCCGCCGCCCGAATTGATTTGCCGCTTCATCGCCTGAATGTCGGCGATAGCGGCAAAATCCAAAGACCGTCGCCAGATAAAGCTGCGCAGCACGCCGGACATAAAAGCCGCTCCGGCCTGTGCATCGCCGGCGCAAACCCGCGCTTTAATCATGGCGGCCCGTTCCCAATTTTGCCCCAGGCTTTCATAATAGCGCTCTGCCGATGTCGTTGAGACAGCCACTGCATTGGAACGCGGGTCAGGCCGCAGGCGCAGGTCACACCGAAAGACGTAACCGTCCGCATTGACGCTGTCTAAAATTTTGACGATTTTTTGCACAAGCCTGATCAGGGCCAATTCCGGTTTGCGGGTTTGCGGCAATGTGATCACCGCCGGGTCGTAAAAGACCATGAAGTCAATATCGCTGGAATAATTCAGCTCATGCGCGCCGTATTTGCCAACGGCCAGCGCAAACAACCCCGGCGCCGGCGTGTCGGACCCGGGCGGGAAACCGTCGTCGCGCGCCGCAAAGGCTAAAGCGGCCGACAGGCATTTATCGGCCAGCTGTGTCAGTGCGCGGGTGGCGGCGTCCCAATCCCACACGCGCGATAAATCGAACACTGCGATAATCAAGTGCGCGCGGTGTTTTAATCGGCGCATATCGCGCATGATATGCTCTAAATTGTCCGCATCTGCGAGAGTGTCAATTTGCGCGTAAATTGCCGCTAAAGGCGCATCCGAACTTTGGCTTAAACTTTGCGCAGTGATATCCGAATGCGCGTCAATCAACTGCGCTAAGTAATGTGTGTGTGCGCGGGCCAAATCAAAGCCGGCCTGTAATGCGGTCTGCTCGCCCGACATTATTTTCTGACGCGCGGGAAGCGCAGTGTCGCCTTTAGGCCGGTCTTCGCAATATCACTTTTGGACAAGCTGAACTCCGCGCGGTGTAAATCCGCCACCGCCTGAACCAGCGACAAGCCCAGCCCCGTTCCGGGCAGGCTGCGTGATTGTTCAAGACGGACAAACCGTTCTTTGACCCGCTCGCGCTGCTCGGTCGGAATGCCGGGGCCGTCATCGCTGACATTAATTTCAACGCGGCCCGCGCGGTTCTTGCGCAGTGTCAGGCGTATATTACCGCCCTTGGGCGTGTATTTAATGGCGTTCTCAAGAAGGTTAGAGACGGCCTGAGAGAGCAGTCCCCGATCCGCCGCAATCATGTGGCCGGCTTCAATCTCGCTTATAAAACCAAGGCGGGCATCTTCGCAGGACGGCTCGTAAAGCTCCGCCAAATCATCGATTACGGGCTGCGGATCGATATTTACCAAAAGCTCGCGGCGGTCTCCCGCTTCCAATCTGGCAATGCGAAGCACGCTTTCAAACGTGCCGAGCAATTCGGTCGCATTATCGGCGGCGTCGAAAAGCGCTTCACGGGCTTGCGGGTCTTTGACCTGCGTTGCCGTTGATTCCAAAGACGTACGCAGGCGCGTCAGCGGCGAGCGCAAATCATGGGCAATCGAATCTCCGGCGTAGCGCATAGCGCTCATAAGTCGGTCAATATGATCCAGCATGCCGTTCAAATGCTGCGCCAGATCATCAAGCTCGTCACCGCTGTTTGTGACGGGCGCGCGGCGCTTAAAATCACCGCCCTGAATATCTGTGGCCAGACGGTTAAACCGGTCAATCCGGCGGGCAAATCGGCCGGAGACATAAGCTCCGGAAACAATGCCCAGCGTCGCCGCCATTAACATGGCAATCAGTAAGGCCCTCTGCACACGCTCGGCGGCTGTCACAATCAGTTCCACGTCCCGGCCGACGAAAATCACCGTGGTCGGAGCGAGCACTTGGTAACGGCCGCGGGCGCGGTGAAACTCGCCGCTGCCCATCCCGGTCTTGGTATCGCGAACTTCAAACACAAATTGGATGGTCTCGTTCGGTCCCTTGGGGCTTTCCGGAATCGGGTCGCCTTCCAGATTGGACGTGGCCGGAGAATTGCCGTTTTGAAACAGATAAAGGTTTGGCGAGGACGGCGATAAAATCCGGTTAATCGCAAGCTGGTTGACCGCATTGGCGCCCCCGCGCGAGAACAGATCTTCAATCTCTTCCAGCTCGGCTTCCAGACCGTCATCAATCTCATTCAGGCGAGTCGTGACCGTGGCATAATAAATATAGCCCAGCACAATAAACGACGACGCTACAAAGAGCGCCGCCGCAATCAATGACAGACGGAAAACCGTACTGCGATATATTCTGGATAGCCGGTCAATCATGTCCGGATAGTGTCCGGATGCGCCTAGGTTTGCAAGCGGTAACCCGCCCCGCGCACCGTATGCAAAAGCTGCGTGTCGAACTCTTTATCGATCTTGGAGCGCAAGCGGGAGATGTGAACGTCAATCACATTAGTCTGGGGGTCAAAATGATAATCCCAGACTTTTTCCAAAAGCATGGTCCGCGTCACAACCCGGCCGGCATTACGCATCAGGCATTCCAACAAGCGAAATTCACGCGGTTGCAGCAGGATATTTTCATCAGCGCGGGTCACTGTGCGGGCAAGCAAATCCATTTCCAGATCCCCGACCTTTAATTTGGTCACGGCGGCTGTCGGATCGCTGCGCCGGCCGATAGCTTCGACGCGGGCCAGCAGTTCGGCAAATGAGTAAGGCTTAGCCAAATAGTCATCACCGCCGGCGCGAAGACCTTCAATGCGGTGATCGACCTCACCCAAAGCTGACAAAATCAGCACCGGCGTGGCATCCCCGTCCTCACGCATAGCGGCGAGCATGGACAGGCCATCGCGTTTTGGCAGCATGCGATCAAGCACCAAGGCATCATAATCCGCCGCCTTGGCCATCTCCAGACCCAGCTCTCCGTCGCCGGCCAGATCAACAACATGGCCGGCTTCCATCAAGCCCTTGCGGACGTATTCGGCAGCAATTTCATCATCTTCGACAACTAAAATACGCATATGTTTCCTTCTCTGCCCGCTCGGCAGTCAGTTTAAATCGGGAGGCCAACGAAATTTTCGCTGCCGTTCAGGGTTCGAATTTTCAGTAAAACGTCTGTTTTTCCGGCGCGCTTGGCTTTTGCCAGAAGGCTTTCAAACCGCGCGACGCTCGGCACGTCTTTTTGGTCAAATTGCAAAATGACCATGCCGGATTTCAACCCCTTGCGCGCGGCGTGACTGCCGGGCGCGACCGTGTCGACATAAACGCCGACTTGGTCAGAGCGCATGCCGATAGAATTTCGGAAATTAGCCGATAGATCGACAAGGCCTAAGCCTGTTCCGCTATCGGGCACGGTTGGCGAGCTGTCAGTATTTCCGCCGGTGTCCACGCCCATATAAGCGTCCAGTTGCGTCTTTTCCGGGCGCTCGCCCAAGGTCACATTGACCGTAATGGATTCAACATTATTGCCGCGCAAAACTTCAAACGGCACTGTCTGGCCGGCGCGTAATTTACCGATGGCGCGGGTCGCTTCGACGGATGTCATCACCCCGGAGCCGTTGATATTTAAAATTACATCTTCGACCTGAATGCCGGAAAGCTGCGCCGGACCGCCGGCGACCAAAGCTTCGACAGTTGCGCCGCTGCTGAATGTACCGTTATCATTTTCCCAGGTCATTTCCGCCGTACGCAAAGACGCGCCAAAGAAGCCGCGCCGCACTTTGGAATAAGCCTTAAGCTCTTCAATCACCTCTTCAGCCATAGTGTGCGGAATGGCATAGCCGATGCCGACGCTCGCGCCGGTCGGGGAGTAAATCGCTGAATTAACGGCGATAACTTTGCCTTCAAGATTAAACAAAGGCCCGCCGGAATTACCCCGGTTGATGGTTGCATCTGTTTGAAGATAATCCACATAAGGCCCCGAGCCGTCCGCGTCACGCCCGATCGCCGACACGATACCGACGCTGGATGATTGCCCTATACCGAACGGATTACCGATAGCGAGCGCCCAATCGCCGACCCGCACGGGCGCGCCGCGATGAAATTGAACATAGTCAAATTCACGGTCATTTTGAATTTTTAAAAGCGCCAAGTCTGTCTCTTCGTCGGTCCCGATGACTTTTGCGGCAAATTGCTCGCCATTGCCAAATTCCACGGTCAGCTCGTCTGCGCCGCGAATGACATGGTAATTTGTTACAACGCGCCCGTCGGCAGTAATGACAAAGCCTGAGCCCTGCCCTTCACTGCCGGGTTCGGCCGCCGTGCCGCGTTCAAACGCGATAATGTTGACCACGCCCGGCGTCACTTGTTCAATCAAATCAGCAAAAGATTTCGGAAGGCCGTTTTCACCGGGATAACCCAGCGGCCGCGCGCCCGCCGGCAAGGCAAGCAAGCTCGCAGCGCAAGCTGCGCCGGACAAAATTTTCAAGGCTGTTTTCAGTGCGGGCATAGCCGTCTCCAAATCACATAGGCACTGTGACTTGGGTCACATGGCTCTAATCTTTCTAAAACATGACAAAACCGTCATGTGAGCAAGTTTAACTGCGGGAAAAGATCAGGATGTGGTTCTCGGCCGGCATGTCGACTTGCTTGCACCCAGTAAAGCCTGACTTGGCAAAGATATGCTTAACAAAGTCTGACTCGCGCACGCCCCAGCGCGCATCGCGGGCCTTGAGGCGATCCGAAAAATCCAAATTGGATTGCGCGCTGTTTTCACCGAACAAAAACGGGCCGTAAAGAAAGACGGCTCCGCTTTCAGGCAGGATTTTACCCGCGCCGTCAGCCAAGCCCAAAAGCGCCTCGACCGGCGCAATATGGATCATGTTGGCGCACATCATATAGTCGTAACGCGATGAAAGCCGGGCCGTCCAATCGGGCTTAGTGACATCTAAGTTTAACGGCGGCGCGATTTTTCCGGGAAACTCTTCGGCGTATGTTTGCAGGCTTGCGCGGCTGTCAGCATCGGGATCAGAAGTCTGCCAATGCACAGTTTTAAGCCGCGCCGTGACCGCTGCCGCTTGCTGCCCTGTGCCCGATGCGATTTCCAAGACGCGCCGACCGGGGACAATTAAAGGCGCAATCACATCGGCAATCGGCTCGCAGTTTCGCGCGGCCGTCGGAGACACAATTCGCGCGCCAAGGCTTTCGCGGTCTTCTAAATGTATGGGCGGTTTCATAGGCTGTCCTCAGGCGGCGGGGCGCTCGGAATGGTCAAAGTTACTTTCAGCCCGCCCATGGCGGAGCGCCCAAGCGCCACTTCGCCTTTGTAGGCGCGGACCAAATCATCAACAATGGACAGGCCAAACCCGGTCCCGGGCGTGGCTTCGTCAAGGCGTTCGCCGCGCTGGAGCGCTTTGGCGTAATTCTCCGGCCTTACGCCGGGCCCGTCATCTTCGACAATCATTGACGCAAATCCGGCTTCAACGCCGGCAGAGACAGTCACCTTCACAGACGCTTTCGCCCATTTGCAGGCATTGTCGAGCAGATTGCCTGCAATTTCATCCAGGTCGGCTTTCTCACCGCGAAACCAGATTTCGGGGTCAAGGTTTTGGGTGATGTCCAAATCTTTTTGCCCGTAAATTCGCGCCATCGTTCGCACCATGGCGGTAATCGATTCGGTCACATCAGACCGGGTCCCGATCGTTTGGGCGCGCGCCGCCGCGCGGGCACGGGCCAGATGATGCTCTACCTGTGACGTCATGGTTCGGGTTTGCCGGCCGACAATTTCGCCTAAATCCGTCTTGGCTTTGTCGGCTTCATTGGTCAGCACAGCCAGCGGCGTTTTCAGCGCATGGGCCAGATTGCTGACATGGGTTTTCGCCCGCTCTACCACGTCGCGGTTATGGGCAATCAGGGAGTTCAACTCCCCGGCCAGCGGCGCAATTTCGCGCGGATAGTCCCCCTCCACCTTCGTCGCGCTGCCTTCACGCACGCTCGCCACGCGGTCGCGCAAATCAAAAAGCGGGCGCAGGCCAAGCCGCACTTGCAAGGTTACGGCCGCAATTAAGCCCAAAGTCAGCGCAGCCAAAACGGAAATCGCCAATACGGCAAACCGGTTAATCGCGCGCTTTGCCGGACTTTCATCCATGGCCGCGACCATAATAACAGGGCGCTGAATGTCAGGAAGAATGACCGAGCGCGCAACAAAGCGCAGGCTCTCGCCGTCGGGACCCGGGCTGCTGCCGCTTATCTGCGCGCCGGGATTGCCGAGAAGTTTGGCGCGCTCATCAGCAGAAAAATCGATCTCTTCTCCGTAAAGCGAGCGCGAGGTGATTTGCGCCTCATCGGTGATGACCTGCCAATAGCGTCCGGATAAAGCCCGCTGATAACGCGGATCCAGCGGCTCTTTTGACAGGGCAATAATGGTCTCGCCCGAATCTTGCGGAATCGTTTCAGCTGACGAGATTAAGGACGTTACGGTGCTGATAAGCGGTTCGTCAAAAATCTGATATGTCGACTCCCGGTAGAGCCAAACCAGTGCGAACGCGGTTAAGGCCAGCAGCGGCAGCGCCCAAAGCACGGCGCCGCGAACAAGCCGGCCGACCAGTGATGCCGAACGCCCCGTTTCGGCGGCGGGATTATTTGGTTTGGTCTTCAATCGCTTTGACTTTGTCCTTGCTTAACGCGGGATCCAAAAGCCGGTAGCCCAGACCGCGCACGGTTTCAATGCGCTCGGTTCCGATTTTCTTACGCAGGCGCCCGACAAAGACTTCGATTGTATTGGAATCGCGGTCAAAATCCTGATCATAGATATGCTCTACCAATTCCGTGCGCGAAATAACCCGCCCGACATGGACAGCCATATAGCTGAGCAAGCGAAATTCGTGTGACGTCAGCTTGATCGGCATGCCGTCAACAAAGGCGCGGGCCGACCGGTTATCAACGGTCAGGCCGCCAATCTCTATTGTATCTGTGCTGTGACCGGCCGCGCGGCGCATCAAAGCGCGCAGCCGCGCTAGAAGCTCTTCGGTATGAAACGGTTTGGTCAGATAATCATCTGCGCCGGCGTCAAAGCCGGAGACTTTCTCGCTCCACTGATCGCGGGCGGTCAGAATCAATACAGGAAACGTTTTCCCGTCCGCGCGCCATTTTTGCAAAATGGATATGCCGTCAATCGTCGGCAGACCCAAGTCCAGCACGACTGCGTCATAAGGCTCTGTGTCGCCTAAAAAATGCCCGTCTTCGCCATCATTGGCAACGTCAACGGCATAGCCTGAATCGCGCAGGGCCTCGGCCAGTTGACGTGACAAATCCTTATCATCTTCGACGACTAAAACTCTCATATTGCGCCCATCCTAAGCAGTGTAAATAAAGGCTGTGACAGCCTTGGGGGGTTAGGCTCTGCCCAGATAACGGCCGGAGTACGCATCCACTGCTACGTCAAACCGTTCACCGTTCATCATTATGCGAACCAACCAAACCTTACCGCCCGACAGCTTAATATCAAGGTATTCCGCGCCGCGATTTGCGCGAAGGGCAATCGCCTTGGCTTGACTGCGGGATACCGCCGTTGCTGCCATTTGGGGAAAGCTGATGATATCACCGCCCGTGAAACTTGGCGCAGCAAAAGAGCTGCCGTAGGGCGCAATGCGCGGCGGCGCTTGGCGTGCGGCGGGCGCGTAAGACTGCGAAACCTGCATACGATCGCGATCCGGCGTCGCCGTTGCGGCCGCCGGCAGAAGCGCAGACGTCAGAGCGGCTGCGGCAATCATCAATGTCAGTCGTTTTAACATACGTGTCTTATATCCCGGCGCGTCTGAACCTTTTGTGAATAGGATGTTTAAAAGCCGTTGAAAAGGGCATTACAGCGCTAAATTTGCGCGCGGATTTCCGCCGGCGCTGCCGGCGTGCTCTGCAATGAAGTATTCCAGCGCCGCTGCATCGTCAGGCAAAGCAATCATCAGGCGAACGAGCATGTCGCCGCCTTTGATGCCTTTTCCCTTAAGGCGCAGGGTTTTTCCGCTGCTTGCGCCCTTGGGGACGGTGATTTTGACGTCACCGTCGGGCGTTGGCACGGTAACTTTGCCGCCCAGCACCGCTTCCTTAAGGGTAATCGGCAAATCCAGCCGCAAAATATCGCCGTCGCGCTTAAAAAACTTATGACTGCGCACGGTCACATCGACTTTGGCATCGCCGCGCGGCCCGCCGTGAGAGCCCGCATCGCCCTTGCCTTTAAGCCGCAGCACGCTGCCGTCTTCCGTGCCGGCGGGAATCGTAATTTTCAGCTTGCGTCCGCTGCCCATTTGCACAGATTTGACCGTGCCTTTAATGGCATCGACAAAATCAATGGTCAGGGCAAAACGTATATCCGCGCCTTTTTTCGGGCGAAGCCGCGCCCCGCCGCGATTGCCGCCGCCCTGCATGCCGAACAGGCTCGAGAATATATCGCCCATATCGTCAAAGCCGCCGCCCTGAAACCCGCCCGCCTGTCCGTTCGGGCCGCGCCGGCCGAAACCGGCATTGTTGAACCCGCCGCCGGCAAAGGGATTTTGCTGCTGTCCCTGCCCGTCAACCTGCCCGCTGTCATAACGTGCGCGCATGTCTTTATCGGTCAGCAGGGAGTAAGCCGCGCTGATTTTTTTAAACCGTTCTTGAGCCTTCGGATCCGGGTTAACGTCCGGATGCAGCTTTTTCGCCAACCCGCGATACGCCTTGCGAATCTCAGCCTCACTCGCGCCTTTCGTCAGGCCCAATAAAGTATAGGGATTCTCTGCCACCTCCGGCTCCTTTCGCGCCTAATGTAAGACGCGAAAAGCCAAGTGCAATGGGGGTTACGGGGTTATTTTCACCGCCGTTTCAAGCCGGTAGCCGGCGCCGGTCAGGCGGGAGATTTGGGCAATGCTTCAATAGATAAATATCCGCTAGACCCCGGGTGGAGTTGAATCGTCGTCAGATTTTTCGCCCTTACCTGCAATTTTTGCAACTTGGCCTGCTATATTGGCAAATCCGCTCGTGCCGGCTTGTGAAATAGCGTAAACAATTCCTAAAGCCAAAATTTGCATAAATCCAATGTTCTTAACAAACACGGCACTTACAATAATGCCCAACAAAGCAACGGCTGCAACTACGGAAATAATTAAGCCGGTATATGCTTGTATTTTGCCAAACTTAAACATTGAGCCACGGGCTTTTTTGTTAAATTGTTCCGCGTCGGCATTCATTCGTTTTATGAAACCCGGATCGTGCTTCTCAATAGTTTCCAAGAAAAGATCCGGCCTGTTAGTATAATTACTTACCTGCGCAAGCAAAATATTCGAGGCGGTTTTATCATCCGTTGCACCTTTGGTAGGCGGTATAATTTGTGCCGGGGGCTTTTTCTCGTTATCTTTTGGCAAAGGACTTGCTCGATTTTATACCGCGAACAAGCGCGCCGTGCAGCAGAACAGGCCAAAGTGAAACTTCTGATGCCCAAACACTTCTGCTCAACCGCACCCATGAATCACCTGTAAGTGACGGGTCAAGCGTGACAACCGATTTAAACGGTCGATCACTGGACTTTAACTCATTGTAAGGGTTGGTGATTTTCACAGCTTCTTTTTCCATGTGCTCTATATAGGGCTGATATGCGTGTGTAGCAAGCCTTTAGACTATGCGCTACATGAGGCATTTAAGCTAAATGCGAAAATAAAATGCAACTCTTCAATACACATACTATTTGCTTTCACAATTAATTTTCATCGCCGTTTCAAGCCGGTAGCCCGCGCCGGTCAGGCGGGAGATTTGGGCAATGCGCAGGGCGATTGTATCGTCGGCGGCGAGGTTTGCAGCCTGCTCCGGCGTGAGGGTGAGCGCCGGCTGCGTCACGTCGAACTCTGCCGAAACTTCGTCGCCTGACAGGACTTCAACGCGGTATCGCTCTTCGTCCTCGCCTAAAGGCACCTCACTCGCGGCCCAATCGTCGCCGCTAATGCGGGTGCGGCGGGTCCATCTGAGCGTTACGCTGCCGTCAGCGCCTCGCTTGGCACGGGCATGGACGGGGGCGAGCGGAATGAGGTGCACCGCATTATAGTCTGCCGTCACCGTCTGCGCGTTTTGGCGCGCGCGGGCATCGACAGCCGCCGTGATGTCACTGCCGCGCAGGGCGTTATCGACAGGCAGCGTGTAAATGCCCTGCCCGAGCAAAACGATCTCGCTTCCGCCCGGGGTGAGCGCATCCATAACGGCCTCGGTTCCGGCCTGTCCGCGCAAAAGCCCTGTTAAAACATAGGTTTGCGGGGCCGTCAGCTGCGCGTATTGATACTGAATGACCTCATATCCCGCCGCCGTTTTCAGGGCCAGTGCGTTTTTACCGGCAAGCATTTCGGCGCGCGTGACAGACGCAAGCTGCGCGCCCGGCGCGGCGATTTCCATCCGGCCGCGCGGCAAAAACCGCCCCGCCGGACCGGCAGGCAGATCGGTTAAAAGCTGCCCGAAAAAGGCCGGCGTTTCGAGGACTGCTGACTCTTCGCCTGATGTGACGGTCACTTCCGACCACGGGTCGCTATAGGCACAGACTAAAGGCCCTGCGCGGTCAGCCTGCGCGCCCAAAAGGGCCATATCGAGCAACGCAAATTGCGGCGCAGGCGCGTCAGGCAGGCTCGGCAGGACGCGGGGCGTAACCCCGTTCTCAATCCTCGATTGCCCCGCAAACAGCGGGCGCGCGGTGACGGTGCGCGTGCGCAATCCATCCATTCCTTCAATCACCAATGGCTGCGGCGACAGTCCTTCGGAAAGCGGGAGCGTGATGATATCACCCGGCGCAAGGCCGGATACGCCCGGCATGACGTCGAAACTGACCGTGCGGTCGGCGGCGACGGCGCGGGCCAGCAGGGTCTCGCTCATGACCGACGCCGTGCTGCGGTCCAGCACTACCGGCACCTCTATATCGGTGACAAAATCACGGGCGGCCGGACGGTTTATCGCCGACGCCATGCCGCGCTGATAATCATTGCCAATGTCGATATAGTGCAAGCGCACATCTTGCGGGGTCTGCGCAGCCGCCGGTATTCGCACGGTGATGGCGGGGGACTCGGGCGTTTGCGCGTTACGGGCAATATCGGCCTGCGACAGTGCGGTCTCGCGGCCGGTATCAAGCATGAAGAATTTAAGCCCATCCGGCGTCTCTGTCCCGGTAAAGCCATAAGCCTGCGCAAGCGGTTCAATCGCCGCGCGCGGACTCATCGGGCGATCCAAGGCATAGCCGGAAACCAGCCCGGTCAAGCCTGACACATCGATATCAGCGTCACCGCCCGCCGACGCGATTTCATGAACAACATCAGCCAGCAAGGACGCGCCGACCCGGCCGGTAATCCAATGACCGCGTTCCCAATTTGGTCCGTCGCTCCAAATATCACGGCGCGCCGGAAAATCCGGATAAGGGCGCGCATCCCAAGCCCAGACATGAATATTATCCGGGTCAATCATCGGCCCGCCGTAAATATTCGACTGCGGATTATGCCCGGCCTCCGGCTGCCAATAACCGATGAGCGCTTGCAAATAATCACGCTGCGCCAGATCGCTTCGCCGGCCGCCGGAAAAATAGGGCAGAAAAGATTCGCTGCTTTTCGGGTCGTAAAACACGTTGGGTTGATTGCCGCCTTTATCCACGGCCGGGCAGCCGACCTCGGTCAGCCATACAGGTTTGGATTGCGGCACCCAGCTTGTCGGCGCAGAGTCTTCAATGCCGGCGATACGATTGTAATGCGGCTGCGACCACCAATTACGAATGTCTTTATTGCGAAAAACCCAAGGCTTATTATAGGCGCCATCTGTGATGGGCGTGCGAATTTTTTCAGAGCGGTTTTCAGGCGTATCATAATACCAATCATAGCCTTCTCCGCCCTCGACTGACGCAATCATATCGTCGACTTCGGCTCCCTGATTTCCGCGTATATCAGACAGCGGGAAATAGGCGTCGATACCGACCGCATCAATATTAGGATCGCTCCAAAGCGGGTCGAGATGAAAGACGGTATTGCCGTCTTTGTGGTGACCGAAATACTCGCTCCAATCGGCGGCATAGGTCAGCCGTGTTTGCGCGCCGAGGATTGAACGGACATCGGCGGCAAGCTGCTTAAATTGAG
The DNA here is from genome assembly GCA_938010385.1 of uncultured Robiginitomaculum sp. GTDB lineage: Bacteria > Pseudomonadota > Alphaproteobacteria > Caulobacterales > Maricaulaceae > Robiginitomaculum. The sequence goes on along the minus strand of CALLVD010000015.1, from coordinate 10,089 downwards.
AAACGGCCGGGTAAGATAAATCCGGGCCGCGCACCGTCGTCAGGCCGCGCATTTCAGACCCGATGATAAAACTGTCGACGCCGCCTGCCGCTTGGCAAAGCGTAGCATAATGCAAAATCATGCGGCGAAAACTGTGCTCATCAGGACCGGAATAGCGGACGGAATATTGTAACGGGGTAAAATCAGACGGCATGCAATTTCCAAAGAAATCCTGCACATCATCCGCGGCCTGCTGCGTTTGGTCATCACCGGAAAGGCCGGACGTTATGCGGCCGCGCCAAGGAAAGTCAGGCTGGTTCTTATCCGGGTCAATGTCCATTAAAACAAACGGATAGAAGGAAATTTTAAAGCTGCGTGATTTCAGCTCTGCAATTAAATCTTTTAAAGATTTATCCAAAGGCGTTCCGCCATAAACCGGTTTTTCGTCACGGCGGGAAATTAAAAAAGCGCTGCTGCGCGACTGTCCGCCGGCGGACCAATCCTCCGGCGCGCTTTTCATATCCCGCGTCTCTACGCCGGGGCGAATGTCGCATTGCCCGCAACGCAAATCATTGCCAAACCAAGACGTCACAATGCTGACAGACCGGCATTCAGGCAGCGCGCTTTGCAGCTGATCAAGCGCCGTTTTGACGTCCGTTTCGCCGGATAAATTATTGACGTTTACAGTGCGCCCCTGCCCCGGAATTGACACGTCTTCAATCGCGTTCGTTGCGTAAACAAATTCGCCGGAGCCGGGAATCAAATCAACACCTTTGATTAAATCTTCAAGGCGCGGGGCGGCGCTGACGCGGGCCGGCGCGCGCAGAATTTCGGCATTGATTTGCGGCAATCGCGCGCCGAAATCATCAACGGGAAAATCTTCAAAAACAATGTAAGCCGTGCCGCGAAAAGCGGGCGCATTCTTGCCGTCAATCATCGTGATTAAAGGGTCGGGGTTTTGCGTCTCGCTGCCGGTATAAACCCGACAATTTAAGCCCGACTTTTTTAAATTTTCGCCATTGGCCCAAAGGCGCTCAACCGAGGAAATTTCGCCTTCGCAAAGCCCCACAGCAAAGCTGACCGAATAGCTGTAGTTTCGAACTTTCGGCCCGCCGCCTTTTCCGCCGGCCCGGCTTGTACTCGAGGTTTCTTTAAAATTAGACGCCCAAATGACCTGACCTGCAATCCGTGTGCGCCCGAATAATCGCGGCATGGGCGCGCCGTCGCGAGACGTTTGGATATGCAGACTTTCAAGACGCGGGCCTTCAAAAATCCGGCGGTCAAACGCATTACTAATGGCCGCATTGGCATAAGACAGGGCGACCCGCCCGGCGGCATTGACGATATAGGGAGCCGCTTTTCGCGCGCCTTGCAGAACGAATGTGGTCATAAATCAGAGTCTTTTTTCGGGAAAGAAAAAGCAAACGCGCAGCGGCGTTGCCAGTAAGGAATAAGCGACGTCTCGACGACGCTGCGCCCCCAATAGGCATGGATCATGCGGCGCTCTGCCGATTTTATGGCGGCATGTTTGACGCAAGCGCGCGGCTCCATACGAAAGAGCAAAACATCCCCGGGCTTGGCTTGCGCAACAGGGATTTCGGTCAGGCAAGCCCGCGCAGCATTCAGCAAAGTTTCCACGCCCGTTTCCTCCGCCCAATCCGGCGTATAGGGCGGCACGGCGAAAGGCTCCGCCCCATAAAGCTCGCGCCAAACGCCGCGAATAAGGCCCAAGCAATCTGTGCCGGCGCCAAATGTACTGCATTGATGTTGGTAAGGCGTCCCGATCCAGCGCCGGGCGGCGGCGACTATGGCCGCTTTGCTCATAATATCGCGCCATATCGGGACCCGCCGTCAAGTGCCGGAGAGCCGTCGGGACCCGCCTGCATGGCATCATCACCGATAAGATAGGGAAAGCCGCGAAAATTCACTGTATTATTGAAGCTGTCCCGGCAGGCCGAAAATGTTCGCGGACATTGCGTCTCAGCAGGGAAATCAGCAATATTCAGCCCGCAGCGGCCGTCGCCAAAGCGCGCATCACACAAACGGGAAAACACCCGGCCTTGCGTGCGTGACAATTGCTCGCCCTGTCCTGACAACTCCACGGTGAAGCGGTCCCCGGCCCGCTCTATCGCGCCAAAAAATCCGGTCCAAATCGATCTTTGGCGCTTTGTGTCCGTCCAATCGACCTCGCAAATATCAATTTTCGCGCCGTCATAAAGGCCGGCGTCAATATCCTCCGGCGTAATGGCGCTGTCGGTCAGAAGGCCGGAAACGCTGCTGTTATCAACGGCAAAGCCGGTTTTGGCGTCAATATCGGCCGCGCTCAGCCCGCTTGAGGCTTTGTGAACAAGACCGTCTACCGACAGGTCACGGTCATGATCGGTAAATCCTGATCGCGTCCCGTCTTTACGGGTCACGGTCCAGCAATAACAAAGCGTCGTCGCGGCGTGATTATTCGTGAGCATGGCAGAGCACCTCAATCAGGGGAACATTGACCGCTTGGCCGGCGCCGAAGGTCTCCAGCGATATGTCCAGGCCGGGCGTATCAAAGCGGACGGGGGTGAAAAATTTAAATCCGGCGGTAATTATGCTGCCGGCGGCCGGCGGGGTTTCGAAGACGATTTGACGAGCCGTTTCATCAAATGAAACCGGGGCCGGCGCGCCGTCGACGGCGGCAAGGACAGTGCCGCTCACCGGAAACAAAATATCGCGACGGTATTGCCCGGCGTTGTCGCCGTAAGTCTTGGCCAAGGTGAAAGCGGCAGTGACGCCGTCACCCTCGCCGATAATTTGATCGCTCCCTGAAATTGTCTGCCCCGCCGGACAGGATTGGGAGTCGATCGGATCGGTAAACAAAAATCCGTAAAGCTGTCCCCGGCGCGCTTCAAAAAATGCGAGCAGCGTTTCCAAATCGGCGATTGATTTAATCCCGGCTCCGGCATCCCAGCGGCGGCGACTTTGCGACAGTTTTGTGTTGCGCTGCTCATGCCCGGAAACGGCGGTTGCGATTTCGGTCACGCGCTGCGGTCCGCCGCGCACGCCGAATGACAGCGCGAGCGGAAACTCGGCGCGGTGAATATCGTTCATAAAGATCTCTTTTTAAAAAAAGCGCTGACCGTCAGAGACGGCGCGAGCCAGAGCCGCAGAAATTTGCCCCTGACTTTTATTAAATCCTGAAGCGTCCGACACGCCCGATACATTCAACGTGATGTTCATCGGCGACCCGGCCGGACCTGACGGCGCGCGGCCCGCAGTCGGTAAAATTGCCTGCAAAGGGTTTGTGATAATTTGGGTTACGGCAAGGCGAGCCAAATCTTTTAATATGGCTTCGGCCATATCGTTAAAAGACAGCTCGCCGGTTTTGGCCGCTTTCACCAAAGTTTGTTCAATCCGCGCGCCGGCAATTTCAAAAGCGCGCGCGGCGGCATCAGCCGCTTTTTGCGCGCCGGAATTTGTAAAGTCGTCAAAAAATTCGGACGAAGAATTATTATCCATTTTGCGTCTCCTCATCAGGGAATTTTTTCATAAGGCTGCGAAGATCGACGGCCGAAATTTCCGGGGTTTGCGGCGCCGTCAAAGTCAGCCAGTCCTGCACGCTCATGGCCCAGAAGTCGCGAGGGGAGAGTTTGAAAACGGTCACAGAGAGCCGCATCCAATCATCAAAAGGAAATGCGCTCATTTGTCTTCTCCGGCGTTTAACGGCGCGAAAGCCGTTTCAAAAACATCGGCTAAAACGGGCATCGCTTCGTGTAAATTCAAATCGGAGAAATCCGGCTCTTCATGTTGAGCCGGACGCGATAAAGCCCTGAAAATAAATACAATATTATCTCTGTCGGCGTCCCGTATGCGCTTTGATAATTCGAATATATTTTTGACATTCAGCCGGGCGCAAATCTCTGCCAGCGCACCGAGTGTGAGCCGCAAATACAGGCTGCGCCCCTGATAATTAAAAATATAATCGCCGCGCTGAAACCCCGTCATTAAATCGCCGCAAAGCTGATAGGGCCGGCGGAGGCGACACTGATATCGAATGTGGCTTCGCCGGAATATGTCCCGGCATAAGTCAGATCTGTCAGCAGAAACTTCCCGGTCATAACGCCGAAGTCCGGAATGATAATTTGAAAATCCGGCGTGTCCTGATTAAAAAAAGCCGCGCGAATTTGGGCGTCGGATGCCGAGTCCTGGAAAATTCCGGCGCCGGAGATTTCAGCCGATTTCACGCCGGCGCCCGGCAAAAGCTCACGCCATCCGTCAATACTGTCGGATGTCGTTACATCGACTGATTTTGAATTCAGCTTTACAGTTTTAGCCCGCAGGCCAATCACTGTTTTAAAACTGCCGGTACCGTTTTTCATTTTGATCAAAAGATCACGGCCTTTTTGTGCGGGCATTATACGGCCTCCTCATAAGGTAAATCTGTGGGTTGGGTTTTAACGGACAGGCGCAAAACGCCGTGAAGCGTGCGCCGATCTGCTGTTCGAAAAACATCAGTGTAATTCACGTTCAGCGCGCAGACATTTTGCTGTGCCGATGATAAATCTGCGCCGTGCAAAGCGCTGCTGATAATGTGCAAAAGATCGAAAACTTCAGCGCGCCCGGCGTAGCGGGACCATAAATGCAGCGTCAAAATATGCGCCGTCATCGGCGCGTTATCGGCGCTTTCGTCTTCGCTGCGCGCAGAGCCGTATGTCAAATACGGAAAGACCGGATCTTCCGGCGCGTCATCGTAAAGCCGCGGCGGATTGCCCAGCGCGCTTTGTACCGCGCCGCTGCCGGCCAGCACTTGATGCAATGCCACCGCCAGTACGCGGGCTTCATTTATTTGGCTCATTGGGCTTCCTCCTCGCAAATTAAGTGAAGTCGTTCGCGGCGATTATCGGGATCGGACGCGGCGATAACGCGCAAGATTCGCTCGCCCCATAAAAGCCGCGCGCGCTCGGGAAAATCATCGCGGTGACGGATGACAACTTTATAAGTTTGCAAAACGGCTGCGCGGCCGGCTTCGCCGCGCTCGGTTGCGGCGCGGGGCGTCAATGCGGCCCATAGATCGCTGACAAGATTCCATTGCACAGTGACGCCGCCCAAATCATCTGCTTGCTCGGCGGCGGCATAAAGGCCCAGCCGCGTGCTTAAACGCCCGATCATAATTTCATCCACCGATACGGCATCAGCAAAGCGTCAACCATCATCGGGACGGGGCGATCAGCCTCATCCCCTCTGTGCTCATAGCTTTGCGCCAGCAAAAGCAGCAGCGCTTGACGAAGGGGCATGGGCACACCGGCCGGCGCGTCTGCAAATCCGGCCCTATACTCAATCACGGCCCGTTCAGCCCCCGTTTGCGCTAAAGCCAAGCGGCCGGCGTCAGTGAAGGTCAACCGGGGCGGCGTGCAGCGCGGGTTTAGGGCGTAGCCTTCTGCCGGCAAGACGGTTTCATTTCCCGCGCTGTCGACGGTGCGGACGGCAATGATGTCTTGCACAGGCATGGCAGAGAGAGATAGAATCGGCTCACCGTGCAATTCGAACATTTGTCCTACGTCGCGCGTAATCATGGCTTGGCCGCAAAGCGCTTCGACGCGAAATCGCGCGGCGGTGATTAAATCAGTAATCAGGGCATCTTCGGCGTCATTGTCCACGCGCAAAAATGTTTTGGCATAAGTCAAATCCACCGGCTCAACAGCCGGCGGGGTGAGTATTTCAAGGGGCATGGCGTGCTCCGATCAGGGGGTAAGTGTGGCCCCGCCGCCCGCAATGGGCAGCGGAGGGGGTAGCGGCGGGGCCGATTGCGGCAAGCCGGGAAGGGCTAGCTTGCAGCAAATTTTAAAAGCTTGATGGCGTCGAAATCCTGCACGCCGCCGCCCACGCGCTTTGTCGTGTAAAACAGCACGTAAGGCTTGGCAGAATACGGATCGCGCAGAACGCGCACGCCTTGACGATCAACAATCAGATAGCCGCGGCGAAAATCCCCGAAAGCGGCGGCATAGCTGCCGGCGCCGATATCGGGCATGTCTTCCATCTCAACCAGCGGGTAGCCCATCAGCGTTGACGGCTGTCCGGCCTGCGTGGCCGGTTGCCAGATATAATTGCCGTCGGCATCTTTAAACTTACGCAGCGCAGCAACTGTGCGGCGGTTCATCATGAACGATGCGCCCGGCCGGTAACGCGGCTTGGGCGCGTAGATCAGGTCCAGCAAAGCATCAATCGGCGCGTCAGCGTCAAAGCCGCCGTCTGTACCGGTCGCGATATAGCCGAGCTCGCCCCAATTTTGGCTGCCATCGACCGCCTTGTCATAATCCAAAATGCCTTTGGGCTTATTAACACCGTTCCCGGCCACAAACGCTGCGCTTTCCTGCGCCGCAAAGACGTCGCGCACTTCATCGGCCAACCATTGATCAACATCGGCGAGGCCGTCATCAAGCAGCATTTGGGTGGCTGCCGGCATGGCGTAAAGCTCACCGGCCGGAAATTCCAAAAGCTCCAGCGACGGGCTTGTCGTCTCAGGACGAACATCAGTCTCGCCCGCCCAGCCGGCGGCTGCGCCGGCGGACGCGACCGGCTTTTTAAACAGACCTGCGCCGATAGTGCGCACAGTGGCAATGGCGCGAAACGCGGAGGATTCGCTCAGAGCGCGGTCAATAGCCGATTGGGTTTGCGCCGGCGCAATATAGCCGCCATCAGCATCGACAACGGACAAAGACTTGCCTTCCAGTCCGGCCATAGCCGAAGCGTCACCGGTGCGAATATAATCGCTCCAGGCCGATTTGGCCTGAAGGTCAACGGACGCCCCGCCCAGGGCCGGCTGCGCAGCGGAAACAGAAAGGCGCGCAATCGTTTTGGACTGGCTGTCCAGCGCAGCGTTCAGGCGCTCGACTTTGTCAATCAGCACCGTATCAGCGGATGATTTTTGCTCGATCTCGGCAAGACGCGCATCATTGGCGGTCTTGAACGCGTCAAAGGTAGAGGCGAAATCGGCCTGCGCCGCCCGCAGGTCCGGGGTGGCCATTTTGGTTTCAATAGGGTCAGTTTTTCTCACGAATATCTCCTTGAGTGTGTGAGGATAAAGGGGTGTCAGTCGGTTCGCCGATTTGGGTGATCCGCGCATCGCGCAGCATCGGGAAGGCGACGACGGACACCTCCCAAAGGTCAAGTTCCAGCAGCTCGCGTCCGCCGGCGGCCTTGCGGCTTCGCAAAGTGCGATAGCCGATAGAGAGGCCGGTCAGAGCCCGCTCGCGCACCATTTTGGCGGTTCGGTCTGCGCGAATTTCGCCGGCAAAGATGCGCCCTGAAACAAAGAGTCCGCTGCCATCTTCGAAAATGCGGTCCCAAACGCCGATCGGCGCGGAAGTTTCATGGCCGATCAGCATAGGCAGAGACCGCGTTTTCATTTTCAGCAGTGACGCAGAAAACGCGCCGCGCCGCACAATATCGCCGGATAAATCGCGGCGATTAAACACGCTGGCATAGCCCGAAATTCGCAGGTCCTGCGAAGGGTTTAAGGTCTTCATAATTTGACTTTTTGTTATTGCGGCGCAGGCGCAGCAGGGTTTTCAAGTTGGCGTTCAATCCGGGTTAGGCTTTGACGCGCCATCAGCATTTGCTCTTCCAAGCGGGCCATGCGCTCAGAAATGGGTTGCGAGCGTTCGGCGCGCCGCTCCAAGGCCTCAAGCCTTGCCGCCGCCGCTCCGCCCCAAACCAGCACGCCGGCGGTTTGCAGGAAAACGGCAAACAGGATCGACAGCGTCACGGTTCGGTCAAGCCGCAGCGCCGCGCTCATGGCGCGACCTCAGCCGGCTCCAAACCGACCATGATCCGCTTCTCGTCATCGGACAGAAAATCCGCCGCCGCCACGCGGGCCCAAAGCTGACTTTGCGCCTCGCCGAGCGCCGGCACGGCGTCCAGATCGACGGACACATTCAGGTCATCGCCGAACCAAGGACGCAGCCAACCTTCCAGGCTTTTTGAGGTTTTGCGCGTCAGAGGCAAAATTGTTTGCCGCCAAAACGCTTGGTTGGCCTCCTTGAAGTTTGAATAGGTATTGTCGCCGGGTATGCCGAGCAGCATAGGCGGCACGCCGAAGGCCAGTGCAATTTCGCGCGCCGCCTCATTGCGCGCGCCGGAGAAATCCATGTCTTTGGGCGATAATCCCATAGGTCGCCAGTCCAGCCCGCCTTCTAAAACCAGAGGACGGCCGGCCCGCCGCGCACCGCTGTGGCCGGTTTCAAGCTCGGCCTTCAGGCGCTCAAATTGATCATCGCTCAGCCGGTCCTGACCGGACGCGCCTTTGTAAACCAGCGCGCCGCTGGGCCGGGCCGAATTATCCAGCAAGGACTTTGTCCAGACCCCGCCTTCATTATGGACATCGACGGCCTGCGCGGCAGCCTCCAGAGGTGAAAAGCCGTAAATATCATTGGTCGGATGAAACAGGCGCATGTGATGCACGGCAGCGCGGCCCGACACAGCGTCGCGGCGGTAGGTTTGCTTTAACCCGCCGGCGTCATATTCCCACCCGGCCGGGCGGCCGGCTTTATCAGTCATTACCCGGACCCGATCAGGACGCAGAGCAAACAGAGCGGCCGGCACTTCATCAACAAGGCCGGCCTGAAAATAGGCGTTTCCGCTGACTTGCAGATAGCCGTAAAATTGCTCAAACAATTCCGCCGCCGACAAATCAGGGTGCGGCGATTCCAAAAGGCGTGCGGCCGGGTCGCCGGCTTCGCATTTATCACCGCGCCGCACGCAAAGCGGGGCCGAGGCAGCCGCTTCGGAAATCATGCGAATGCAGCGATAGACAATGGCGTTGCGCTGATAACCCTCTCGGGCCAGCGCGCTGTAATCGCGGGGCGTCCAATGCGCCCGGCCGCCCATATGAACGGTGATAAAGCCGGATTGCGCTTTTGTCTCGGACGGCGCAGCGCCGGCAGTTTGTTTCTTTGAAAACGGAAATTTCATAAAATCATTCGGCCAATAAAAAACCGCCAAAGCCCGAATTGAAGGCAGTTGGCGGCGGCAAATCCGCGAGAAACTTCGCAGACTTTTCAAACCATGAATGAAATATAGGGGCACGCCGCGCGGCGGGGATTTATCTTTTTAAGATTTGGCATATATATATACTTGACAAACCCACGGTAATTGTGGCATACAATGCCTATGAGCATTTTAAGTAAAAAATATTTCCATGATGAAGCCGCAGCGTTTGCACACCTGGAGAACATTATCTGGGGTGATAAGCCCGTATGTCCATATTGTAAGGGAAGCGACCGGGTCGCGGCTCTTAAACCTGTCACGCCGCGCCGTAAAGATAAAAACAAAGATGGTAGCTATAAATTTGACGATAACGGCGAGCATGTATGGAAATACAGCCCTACGCGCTATGGCATCAAGAAGTGTTACGCTTGCCGCAAGCAATTCACAGTCACGGTCGGCACTGTTTTTGAAAGCAGCCACGTTCCCCTGACAAAGTGGCTCCAAGCCGCATATCTTATGATGTCTTCTAAGAAGGGTATCAGCAGTAAGCAACTGGAACGCACACTGGAAGTCACATACAAAACCGCATGGTTTATGTCCCATCGTCTGCGCGAAGCTATGGCGGGCGGTTCTATGCCTCCTATGGGCGGTGAGGGCCGCGTTATCGAGATTGACGAGACATATATCGGCAACAAAATGACCAAAAAAGAGCGCGTCCGCACCGCTACCCGTTACGAGCGTCAGCCTGACGGTAAAATAAAGAAAACCACGCGCCGTGGTTACGGTCACAAGCATACCGTGGTTAGCCTTGTAGAGCGCGGCGGCAGTGTGCGTAGCTTTCATGTTGCGAGTGCATCCGCAACTAAGGTCAGCGAGATTTTGCATGCAAATGCAGATACAAAGTCCCGCCTGATGACTGACGAAAGTAAGATTTATAAGGCGGTCGGTCTGGACTATGAAAGCCACGAGCGCGTTGTCCATGCGCGTCACGAGTATGTGCGCGGTGACGTGACCACAAACACCATCGAAGGCTATTTCAGCATCTTTAAACGCGGCATGAAGGGCATCTATCAGCATTGCTCTGAAAAGCATTTGCACCGCTATCTGGCTGAATATGACTTCCGATACAACAACCGTGAGCGCCTTGGC
>CALLVD010000014.1 GCA_938010385.1 uncultured Robiginitomaculum sp. | reverse complement strand
TGGCAAGCGCGATGGCGCTCATCTCAAGCGGTGTAAGATAGAGTTCTTTTAGCACTTCGCCGGGGTGCATTGGGTTTTGTAACAAGCTCATATCCATCTCCTCTAGTGGTAGTCGACAATCTCGACATCTTCGGGGCCGTTCGGTGTCCAGCGAAAACAAATCCGCCATTGCCGATTAATGCGCACAGAATGTTGTCCGGCCCTATCGCCTTTCAAGGCTTCCAAATGGTTACCCGGCGGAAAACGCAAGTCCTCCAATTCAACAGCCGCATCTAGCGCCGTTAGCATGGCTCTAGTGCGTTTGACCAAGTCAGACGGGAAACCTTTCCCGAATGAACCCGCTATAGCGCGCTCTGCTAACTTGCCTTTTACACTCTGTATCACAGGATGCATGTATCATTATATGATACATTTTACAAGAACTATAACTTATCATTTACAGACTAAGGAAATGGGACACAAAACAGCCTATTCAATGGGCTACATTTCCGATTCTTGACCGAACTAACCAATTGTTTTATATAGATAAAACCAAAATGATTTCTTCCGTGTGGGGGCACCATTTTCCTATCATAGCAAGTTGCGTAAGCCTCTGAAAAGTCTCGGGAAATCCCTCTTTCCTGTACTTTCCACACGGTAACTCGCGCGATTTGCCTCATGTCTTGCCTTATAAAAGGCTTACGCAGGGGATGGAAGGCGAGTCATCAAAGCAAATTGCGACATTCTCAAAAATCAAATGTCGTGCTGGGATTAATTAAACCCGGATTCTATCATTGCCGACGCAGCTATTTATCATTGCGAAGGATTGCAAAGCGGGCGAGCGCGGGCGGGTCGATAACTGCGCTGTAAAAGAAGCTGTCTTCAACTGATGACACGGTGAAATGGGGTGACATTACATCCTGTATCTCTTCTTGCGTGAAATGGAAGGGCATTTGAACTGCGGAGTCTCCCACTTTTTCATATGATGTGTAGCGGTCTTCATCGCTGCTCATGACCTTTAAAAGCAGTACGCCGTTCAGGCGCAAAAGCCGTTTTATATTTGAAACATACTCGCCGTGCTGAAAACAGCAGATCGAATGATAGCACCCCCGATCAAATATGAGATCGAAACTGTCAGCTTCAAGCTTTGACCGGGTGATGTCGTCAAGGACGAAACGCAACGACAATTCCGGATAGGGCTTCAGCGCCTTTATGGCCTCGAGCAAAGCCGACCGGGCAACATCCGTGCCGACAACGCGGTGGCCCAGCCTGGCAATTTCTATCGCTTGTGAACCACTGCATGTGCCCAGATCTAAAACGTCCATAATATCCGGGCCAAGCCCCTTTACATATGTTTCAACGTCGGGATCAAGTTCATCAAAAAACCAAGGCCATTTGTTCTCGGCATTAACCTCATACATAACCTTATTTTTGGCTTCCCACTTTTTCAGGTTCCAAATTTTGAACTGCTCTTTTGCTTCGATCATGGATGTCTCCGCTGTCATGCCGAGGCTCGCATATTACCTTTGGCATACAGATCAGCAGGACAATATTGCCGCACAAACTCCGTATGCCCGGGCATAGTCGCAAGATCACGATCCACCTTGTCGCGCATGGCCTTTAATTGCTGTTCCAAACGCTCGGCGCCAAGGATACCGCCTGCACGATGATAATGTTCGGGGAACAGACCCTGTCCGATCATAACCTGCAACCAAGAGTCTACACGGAATAGATTGACGCCATCCGGCCAGATATACCCGTTGCGTTTGAATACATCCATACGGTGACGCAAATCGTCCGGGATTTCCATATCACGATAAAAACGCCAAAACTCCGTATCGCCCCGCTCCGTCAGGTTATAGTGGAGAATGAGGAAGTTACGCACTTCCTCCAATTCGAATTTTGATTCCGCATTATACCGTGCGGCCAATTCCGCCATATCCATCGAGGTCGGAAATAACCGCATTAAGCGGGTCACGGCCGTTGTGATTAAGTGAATACTGGTTGACTCCAATGGCTCAAGAAATCCGTTTGCCAGTCCAATTGCCACGCAATTCTTTTTCCAAGCCTGACGGCGACGTCCCGTTCTAAATTTTAACAAACGTGGCTCATGGGCTTCGGGACCCGCGAGATTATTTACAAGGGTCGCGCGCGCCTCATCATCAGAGCAGAATTGACTGCTATACACGATGCCCTCTCCTGTGCGTTCTTGAACGGGAGTCTGCCATTGCCAACCCATCGGATGTGCGATGGCACGCGTATAGGGTGGCCCTGCGCCCTCGGTTTTCGATTGTGTGGCCCAAGCCCGATCTGCCGCCAGCCAATGCCCCCAATCTTCAAATTCGACGCCTAGTCCTTGGCCGAGGAGAACGGAGCGAAATCCGGTGCAGTCAATAAAAAACTCGCCCCGAGCAGCTTCGCCATTATCCATTTTAAGCTCAGTGATGTTTCCGGTTTCCGGACACAGCTCCACATCAGATATCATGCCTTCTTGACGCTTCACTCCGAGTTGTTCGGCTTTAGAGCGCAAATATTGAGCATAGGCGGTGGCATTGATATGATAAGCCACATTCACATCCGTATCATTCGCTTTTAAGGCGCATTTGCCCTCACCGGCGGCTTTCCACTCCAAACAATAATCGGACAGTTCACCGCCAAGCCCATGTGCATGAGCTTCGAGCCAGAAGGCATGAAACTCTGTCATCCATGTTGTTTTTCCCACCCGTCCGAAAGAGTGAATATAGCTATCGCCAATATTGGCCCAATTATCAAACTTAATGCCGAGTTTAAAAGTCCCTTGTGTGGCCGATAAAAATTCTCGTTCATCAATCTCGAGCAATGCATGGAAGCTGCGCAAGGTGGGTACAGTTGCTTCGCCGACACCCACAGTTCCGATCTTCTCTGACTCAATCAATCTGATATCCAAAACAGGTCCAAGTCTTTTTGCAAGAGCGTAGGCCGTCACCCATCCGGTGGTCCCCCCACCGGCGATAACGACTTTTGTTTTTTTATTTTTCATACCGTAACTCCCGGTTATCGTTTTAAGCTTTGATGAACAGCAGCGCGGATGCGGCGGGCATTTGCAATGTCCATTTCGGCGAGTGCGCCTTGTGCATTTTTTGGAATGTGGTCACGCGGAATTTCCACATCACCGAATATGTAATAATCAAACAATTCGCGCCATGCCCTCTTTTCAGCGTCGGGGCGGTCTCGGATATTCAGCATCGCATGCATAAGCACATCCACAGGATTGCCCATATAGCGGGGCGCCGGGCTCCACCAATAATTCACCATGACATTAAACGGGTCGAAGGCCTCGACCTCGTGCCACCACATACTGGGATAATACAGCACATCTCCCGGCTCCAGATCTGCGATAACGGCATTGTCTAAGGATTGGCGCAGTTTCGGAAAACGCTCAAAATCCGGCGCTTTCAGATCAGCCATGGTTACGACCTGACCGCCCGGTGTCGGAAACAGAGGACCGGGGTACAGATTAGGCGTCTGGGTCGGTGGAAACAGAGTAAAGCGGCGCTTCCCATACACGCAGCAGGCAATGTTTTTGGGCATATCATAATGCGCGCTCGCACGGGACTGATTGCCAATCCAGATTTTTGACGTACGGGGATAGTTATCAAATTCGGGATGATTGAAATTTAAGCTGTTGTCTTCGGCCAATTTCTCAAAGGTTTGGTCAAAAGTAATCGAATTCATGTAATAAAACGGATGGTTGTTTTGCGGCAATGCATTGATCTCATGCAAAACCTCCGACAGATCTCGCCGGACAGCCTCAAAATTAAATCCTGAAACAGTATCATTATAAGTATAGCGGCCCTGCATTTCCGCCTCGCCCTGATAGACGAGTACGGGCTTGCGATCATAGTGCGCGGTGAGCATATCAATAAGGGCGCGGGAGGATTTTTGACCTTCCAAAACCATAGGCCATTGAGAGGCGAGGCCTTTCAAAATAACAGGTTCGTTTTGAGCAAAAAGAGTCTCAAAGGGGATTTCATCCATTGAAACATCTGAGAGAACTTGGGCTGTTCCGGGCATAACCGCTCCTAAATTGACCCACCGCGTTTATTTTTAAGATCAATCAACGTTTGGAAATTATCCAATGATGAAATGAGATAAAAAATGGGCCCAAGAGCTCCGGTTACATGTAACGCATGTAAGGCTTCCGTCTCAAGTTCCCGAAATTTATTTTGATTGACCGTATAATAGTCAGAAAATGTATATTCGACCTCCGCACTGAGCCGAATACTGATCTTGACCTGTTCGAGCAGGTCTAAATCGATGATTTGTTTGTAAAAGGTTGGGTCAAAATTCAGTCCCATATCGACGACTTGCAGGACCCGTTGAATCTTTTCCAGATAAAGTGTTTCTCCGCCCAGTTCAGAAAAAACGGCTTCTCCGCTTTTTTCAATTCTGGCGTTATTTTCGTCGATCATAATTCGAATATCAGGGTTCTTCTCACCCTCTGAATTTTTTGTATATCCCAGCGAGAACGGCCCCTTCGCAAAAACGGCCGGCATGTAATGACTTGTCCACGATGTTCCATCAATGAAAAGATTTTCATCTTTTTCCAACCCCAGAATAGCGTGGGCTTCCAAGGACCCGGAAGCGGTATTTTTGCTGATTAATATTGGGAATTCTTTTTGTGCAGCACCAAATTCAGACGTTAAGAGCACCGCGCGATTTACATGGTCCCCGAACTCTTTTCGTGCCTCGACATTTACTCTGACGTCCTGATGACGCTCGATTGACAAAGCCACAGCTTCCATGAGGTTACTTTCCTTTTGTGTAAGCAATCATTTGCAGAATACACCGCAAAGAACAACCCCCGCCGCGCAAGGCGGCGGGGGTCAGATTTAATTCAGTCTATCTTAGAATGAGTAGCGACCTGAAAGAACGTAACGTGCGTCACCTTCTGTGTTGAGCCACAACATATTTTCAGTACGGCCGAAGATTTTTGAATTTTCTTCCGTAATGTTGATACCGTCCAAGCTAACCGTGAATAACTCATTGACGTTGTAGGTGACGTTAAAGTCAATCTGCTCATAATCGTCAACAAACGCCGGCTGCCCCTGACCGCCATAAGCGGTATTCGTCAGGAAAGACTCACGGAAGTTATAGGCGAGACGGGCCGAGATCGGGCCTTTTTCGTAAATACCGACGAGGTTGGCAGAGTCGGACAAACCTTCGAGAGCAAATTGCGAAACAGACGGATCCGCAGAAACATCATAAGCAATGTCTCCGCTCACGAGCGTTGTGTTCGCCTGGAAACCAAAGCCGCTATCTCCGAAGAAATGCTGCCATGCGAGCTCAATACCGTCAATCAATGCCGTTTCATTATTGACCGGCTGAGACGTATCAAAGTTGAAGAACGGGTCAGTGCCCACAGCATTAACATTGTACAGGCCAATGATGTCCAAAGCCTGATCTGAACCGCCCGGTTGTGTCGGATCGATGTAATCATCTGCACCGTTCGGGAAGTCATCCGGATTGTCCAGAATAGCCGTCATCGTGTAGATGTTTTGCTCGTTCGCTGTAAATCCACGCTGTTCCAATTCAGCAATCGCATTGCCGGATCGTGTCCCTGCAGCACCCGACGTCGGATCTCTGAGATCAAACAATGGCTGAGAAACAACCTCTGTACCAACGAAGTTGTTGACAGACTTACGGAAGTAACCACCTGAAATGTAGCTGGAGTCTCCATAATACCATTCAGCAGACATGTCGAAGTTAGTCGATTCAAGCGGTTCCAACATCGCCGTACCTTTAGACCCGTTAGCGATCCCGCCGAGAGCCGTCAAAGTATTCGGACCTGACACATTGGTGTTGACAAACATGTCGCCATATTCCGGACGCGCGATTGTTTGGCTTACAGAAAAACGAAGCTTAAGGTCTTCTGTGGCATCAACAGAGAAGTCGACGCTCGGAAGCACGTTATCATAGCTGAACCGTTCAGAGACTTGTACAGGATCTTCGCTGAAATTGACGCGGAAGTCATTATCAGATGTCCAGGTAATACCGGTCGGAGCGGTTTGACGCGTACTGGAAAGTACGTCCGTTTCCTCGTAACGAAGACCGATTAATGTCTCTGTGTTAAATCCTGCGATTTCACCGTCGAAATTTGCCGAAACGTAAAGAGACGTGATGTCTTCTTTAATCGTTCTGTCATTTGACCCATTTGGCGTACGATTGTTGAAATCGAAGACTGTACCATCAGGGCGGGTATAGGGCGACAGCGCTCTTGGAGCTTCATATGGGTCATTGCGGAAAGCAGGAGACCCGAGGCTTACGAGAACATATCTGGACGGAACAACAGTGGACGCACCGTCAATACCTGACACATCAAAATCGCGGAACTGCGACGCTACATTGACAGTCTCCAAGAGGCTTGTGTCATCAATATCATTGAGACCGACACCCCATCCGCCGAGGAAGTCTTGCGTACCGGCATTTGATTGACGCATTTCCGATGCGGAGTAACCGACACCAAAATCAACTTCAATACCATCTGCCGGATTCCAGCTGCCCCCAACGCGGAACTGATCAAGATCATGCTCTTGATTGGAACGCGTCGTGATGAATGTTTGCGTAGCAATATCACCGACATCCAATTGACCGTTAGCGTTACCGCCTGCATTTCCGTCATTTTCGATAACGCCGACAGATACGCGCGGAACTTCGCCCGTGTAATCAACAGCTTGGAAGCCTGCACCGGCAGCCGCAACGTTAAAACGCACACCGCTTAAACCTTCAGGCCCGATACCGCCGGATTCGGCGCTTGCAATCGAAGCATCAGCTTCAAATGACCATTGATCGTTTAATTCGTGATCAATATTCAGGCCAAATGCGAGCGTTTCATCCTTAACAGCAGCTTGGTATGACGCGTAGAACAAGTCCTTACCGCGACCTTCTTCTGCATCTGCAGTGACCAATTCTGTCAAACGTGACGGCGTTGCAACAACGTCGCTGCCATCAAATTCAACGGTGGTGAACTGGCGTGAATACCAGATACCGGGCGCAAGGTTTCTTTGGCTAAGCTCATTTGCTGTGTACAAAGCGTCAGCCGTAACCGTAGTCCGGTCAGATGGTGCCCACTGCATTGTCGCCATGCCATTAAACCGCTCGCGGTCAATTTCAGCAGAGTTGTAAGTCACGTTGAATGGCAGCGCCATCAAAGCACCCTGTTCAGGCGCATTTGTAACCGTCGCGTCTTGCAAGAAGCTTAATGACGGATCGTAATTAAAGAAGGAATAGCCTGCGATTTCAGCGGATCTTGATGTTGAGTTACGCTCTTGGAAAGAGGCGAAACCTGAAACACCGAAGTTTCCTTCGTCATTCGTCCAGCTGGCCAGACCGCTGACTTCAGGAGAGATATTGCCTTCGCCATTGTTCTCATAAACGCCTTTCGCGCCAACAACGATCCGGTTTGGACTGGAAAGCGGCTTGATTGTCTCAATATTGATGGTCGCACCAATACCGCCACTGGCTATGTCGCCGCGACCGGTTTTGTAAACCTGAATACCGGAAACGCCTTCTGACGCCAGGTTGGAGAAGTCAAATGAACGTGAATTTCCTTCCGCTCCGATAGCGCGATCCGTACCGTTAACGGCACCGACATTAGCCGTTGGCATTTGGCGTCCGTTCAGAAGAACCTGGTTGAACTGGCCGCCAAAACCGCGGACCGTAACCTGCGAACCTTCACCGTTTTCACGGTCGATAGACACACCTGTAATCCGCTGCAATGATTCCGCGAGGTTTGTATCCGGGAATTTACCGATATCCTCAGCTGAAATTGCGTCAACAACACCACTGTTGTTGCGCTTGACATCCATGGAATTTTTCAAACTTTTACGAACGCCGGTCACGATGATTTCGTCTTCAGGCGCAATCTGCGCAAAGGCAGGGGCGCTTATCGTTGCCAAAAGTGCGGCAGTCCCCGTTAATAGTCTTAGTTTAGTTTTCATTTTTTACGACTCCTAGGTCTCTTTTGTTTGCTCGACCTTTCAGACTTCACTCGCGCCATGATTGGCGCTCGCGGCCTGAAGCTCAGCCCCGAAAAAATAGCTTTTCCGGCTTTGAACTGATCGAGCATTCCCTATGGAGGACATTCAACTGAAGGCCCTCCACCAACTGATTAGAAAAAATCAAAAATCGAACCGTAGTGCCCGGCGTGTATTTTAAGCTTGCGCCGCATCAGTTTTGTTGACCAGAAACCGAAAACAGTCTCGCGCTCAACAGAACTGTAATTTGCAGACACAACCTCCCCAAGACATTACGGCCAATCCAACGACAATTAGAATCGTTGCTCTCCGCTTTTTTCTTCGAATTAGACGACTAAATTTTTATCCAACTCAAAGAATAGAAGTCCCCGTTAATAGGAATCCCCTATACAAAATGACTTTATTATTTTTATTGTGCCCTGATGTTGCATTTAAGTCACACAAACCGAAACCGGAGTGAAAACAGCCGTGCGGCAATACCGGCCCTGCCCCTTAAAAACAGAGCCGGTTTTGCCGAGTGATGCCGTCGGCAAGGAAGATGGCCAAAGGGAGATTGCTATGGCGAGCCCCTGAAGCGGTTGGGTCAATCAAGGGGAGGCGACATGTTTATGATAACGCCGCAAAATTATTCGCAAACATCAGGGCTTGGTCGTAAAAACGTTTACAGCTCTACCAAATCCGCATCCTGCATCAGGCCTTTGACAACCTTAAGCGCATTCAAACACCCTTGCTTGCTGGCATATCCCTGAGGCGACTCTGTTCGAATTTGAGCTTTGGATATTAAGCGCCACCGCCATTTTTTATGGTCATCCTTGTAAACCTCAAAGCGCTTTGGGGGCAGCATTGTTGTTGATTGTGTCATGATAAATACTCCTGAAAAGGTTAGGTTTTAAGTTTATTGGAAGGGTTCAGCTGTGGGCGCCGAATGCGGTCAGGCGTTACGATTCATATCAATCGTGCTGCGTGATAATTTTATGAAACTGTTGGTTGTCAACCGGCCGCGTAAGGGGTCTTTGCTCAAATCGGTTTTGGCATCTATATCGCCGGCATGGGGCAGGTTGCTCTTGTAAAAGATGATGCGGTTATACCTGCAGGCAACTTTTCCCACCCTCTTAAAAAGCGCGGTATCGCCCGTGATATAGCCCGACTTGGGCATGCCCGTAGTAATGGCTTCCCGGCTTAACCATTTAAAATACGCTTTGGAACGCTCCGGTGAGATGGACTCAAAACCGGATGTGCGGTGCTGATAAAATGAAGTGCCCTGATACGGGGCGTCACACAAATAATGCACGGCCGCTATCTGATTGACATCAGATGTATCAAAGTGGGGAATAGACTGAATGGGCGATAGGTCTGCAGATGCCGTATTAGCCAAGCAAAGCTTGCTCTGCACTGACCAAGACCCGGCATCAAAACTCCCAAACATGCCCGATATATTCTCAGAGAAAAACGCTTTGAGATGAGAGGCATAGTCCGAAGAAATGTCAGATCTGACTCCGGGATAGTAATTATCTGCTTCTTCTAAAAACTCAGATGAAAGCCTCTCTTGTTTTAAAAAGTTGCCGGGCTCCGATAAAAAGTCGTCGACAATGACAACGATATTATTTTCATCCCCCATCCTGATGGTTTGCAATTGACACGCAGGATTTATCTGAACAGTTTCATCGGCAGAATTATTCACGTCTTTTATATTTGAAGGTGTCATGATTTTTTAAACCACGCTTTTGCTTCCCCGTTGCGGATATTGCGTTGGTTCACCATCCAATGAATATGCCCCAGAGATTGGATCATGGAATAGGCGGGAAACAGCAGGCTTTGCTCTCTCAACTTGGAAAATGCCTCTAATGGCAGGGCATTTAACTTGTCTTCATCGATTGTATAAATGCCTTGAACAATCAGGGTTTCACCGTTTTCAAATTTAATATCTAATGACATCTTCCGGATAAGGTCTAATCCGCTCAGGGTCTCTATGAATTGCTGCGTATTTTGCTCACCCTGAAAAAGAGTCGCCAACACAGACTGCATGGTTTTCAAATATGTTTCCGGCTCACCGGTTTGCGTGAATAATGGTTTGCCCTCATCTGATATGCATTGGCTTTCAAGGTCCAAACAAATGACCGGCTGCTCATCTGCTGCCTGATCATCTGAACCGAGAAAGAAGGGTTGGCGTAAAATATTCAAAGGAATATAAAGGCTGTCCCACTTGCCCGCCCGGTAAAATAGGTTTTCTCCGGTTTCAAAACCGCAAAGCGCAATGGCTGAAAACTGACCTGTTTCAGCTTTCTTTGTAAACACGATTGGAAACCGCGTTGCCGCTTTTAAAAACTCATCCATGACAATGGGAACCATATTCGCATCGGACCCCAACCCTGCAACGACGTCAGGATCTATACGAATATGTTTATGAACGGTCTTATCCAAGGCTGTAATTTTTGGCATGTCAGACTCTTTGCATTCCGTATTTTTTGATTTTCTCAATAAGATCTCTATGCGCGGGAAGCTCCGATAAAACCCTTTCCTTCAAGGTTTCAACTTTTGTGAATGTTGATCGGGCGAGGGCCTGCTGGTTATCGTTGCGAATGTCAAAGGCCGGCCGGGTCAAAAAACCCATGCCATAAAGAACATATTGATAACTCGCCGCCGGGAAGACTTCATTAGTGCTGTCGAAGTCTGAGTCATTTGGCGTCCGATATTTCCACAACTCCATTTGATCCAGAAGGCTTTGCGGTATCGTTTCAGGCCGGCAATTATCAATCCAAAAGTCGCTGTCAGTCCGTTTTGTCAAAATATAGTGGAGTTTCAGAAAGTCGATTATTCTGTCCCAACGATATTGGAAAGTTTTGTTAAACCGGCGCGCCGTAATATCCATTACATCTCGCGTTGGGGGGAGTTGCGCGGCAATAAATTCCGCTGAAAGCTCTATGAGCACAAGCGCTGAGGCTTCGAGGGGCTCAAGAAACCCGGCCGAAAGACCGACGGCAACACAATTATTGACCCAAAATTTCTCCCGATGCCCTGAGGTAATAGGAATTTTGCGAACATCCAAATCAGAAAAGCCGTCCCCGATATATTTTTCATATTCAGCCATTGCCGCATCTTCGGTCGTATGCCGGCTTGAATAAACATATCCAACGCCGCGCCGCGTCGGCAAACCGATATCCCAAATCCAGCCCGCTTTTTGTCCCGTTGCAATCGTATGAGACGCGATAGGCGACTCCTCGCTTTCGTAGGGCACCTGCGTCGCTATCGCCGTATCTATAAACAGCACGTCGCTTTTATCTATGAAGGGCACGCCGTAATGCTTGCCCAGCAGCAATGAAGAAAAACCCGTGCAATCGACAAACAGATCCCCCTGGACGGCGCGTCCTGTCTGAAAGATGAGGCTTTCAATGTCGCCGTTCTCACGTGCATTTACGCCCGTAACATCATCTGTGATATAACGAACGCCAAGCTTCTCGACGCAATGCTTTTGGAGCATTGCCCCCAATTTTGCAGAGTCGATGTGGTAGGCATAATTGGCAATTGAGCCATATTCGGCTGTGGTAATTTTTTTAGGCGCTAATCCGGCTTCGCAAATCGCTTCTTGGACGCATACAGCATCGGAAAAAGAGCGTTGCATATTTCCATTATTTGATGCGTCACTCCAATAAACCGGCAAGTCAACTTTACCAAAGTTTTGCGGCAACATGAGAGGGTGATAGTAATAATCGTCGTCTTTACCCGTAACCCATTTGGCAAATTTAGCGCCTTGTTTAAAGCTCGCATCACATTCACGAAAAAGCTGAGTCTCAGTAATCCCGATTTTTAACAATGTTGTTCTGAGAGTCGGCCATGTGCCTTCACCGACGCCAATGGGCGTGTGGGTGGGGGACTCAATAAGGGTAACCTTTACATCCTTAGATCCGGGATTGTTATATTGAGCGGCAATTAATCCCGCCGTTATCCAGCCTGCAGATCCTCCGCCAAGAATGACAATTTCGGATATCTTTTCCACTCAGGCTCTCTAAATAAAAAGGGATGAGCCGAAGCTCACCCAAGTTGTGTAACCAAGGGAGATTACATTTTTAAAAATTAAATCGTGTTCCCACATTAATACGTCGACCACTGTCTTCCGCATAAAGGAAATGGTTTTCAAACCGGCCAAATTTCAATAATTTTTCATTTGCAAGGTTCAAACCCTCGACAAAAACTTCAAAATTATCATTGATCCGATACCTGGCGCTAAAGTCGACTTGATCGAAGGATCTGACATTCGTGACGCCGTTACCCGCTGTTTGAAGCAAAGATTGAAGGAACTTATCGCGCCAATTATAGGCAATACGAACTTCAACAGGCCCTTTGTCATAATAGGCGATCGCGTTCGCTGAATTACTTAGCCCTGTGAGAGCAAAGATTTGTGACACATCGCCGGGATCAAGCTTTACAGAGCCATTAACAAGCGTGCCATTGAGTTGAATGCCAAACCCGGTGTCGCTGAAATTATGCTGAATAGCCGCCTCAAGTCCTGTCACAGAGGCATCATCACCATTAATAGGTCTCGCAACTGTGAAACGCGCTACAGTATCGCCCGCAGACGGGTCTGTGAGCAATGAACCGTTGGCCGTTGAAACGGTCTCTAAAACTTGGCCTGTTACAATAAAATCATTCACTTCTTTGTGGAACAAACCTACCGAAACGTAATTCGACTCCCCGTAATAATACTCGGCAGAAAAATCGATATTATCAGACCTGAACGGCTTCAATTCCGGGTTGCCCCCATTAGCCCGGAAATCGCCGCCTTGACGTGTCGTCGTAATATTCAACACAGGTGACAGACTTGTCAGAGTCGGCCGGGTGATTGTTTGAGATGCCGCTAAGCGAAAGACCAAATTATCATCAGCATCAAGCTTTAAGGACAAGTTTGGAAGCAGTGTCGTATAGCTGTTTTCAAACGAGACAGCCTTGGTGGCGCCCCTTGTTAATGTCATTTCAGTTTGATCAACAATCTGGAGATCAATAATATCTTCGGCCGTCCCATCAATCGTGACGCTTGTGTGCTCAACACGCGCGCCGATGACTGCGCTGATCGGCTTGCTTCCCATCTCGCCGGCCCAATCACTTTCAATATAGGCCGACAGAATGCTTTCATTGACAGCGAATGAATTTCCCCTGCGCTCAGCATCAAGATTTATACCGCCAATCGCTTCCAAGGATGCAAATTGCTGTTCCCCGTCATGACGTAACCAGCTTGTAACCAAACGATGACTGCCGCTTACCCCACCCAGAAAGTTGTTACCTGCATTGAAGATGGATTGCTCAATTGTAACCGGCGGAAAGTCCGCATAGCCGCAAAAGGCACAATGCAAACCTTGGCCTTCATTGTCCCAGCGCACGAGGTCCTTCTTCTGATCGGAGAATTGCAATCCGCCTTTAAGGACTGTGAGGCCCGAGTCATCACTACCGGTCCAGGCCAAATCACCTCGGAGTTGTTTGACATCATCCTCAACAGCCCAACTTCGGCGCAACATAACATGCGCACGACTGTTCGTAATATCAAGATAGTTTCCGACCCCCGCCGGCGTTGTTTCGGTCTGATAGGCAACCCCGTCAATTTCTTGCTGACCGCTGAAAATATCAGCGTTTGCCTCGGCGAAATTTGAAACCCACGGTAAAATTTGATTATCAGATTGGAAACGCACTCTGTTGGCGTAACCGATCAGAGTCAGTTGGTTTCCCCCGCCATTATTGGCTTCGCGTTCTGCTTTGGAAAAACTCGCATCAATCGATCCTGTGAGGCTGTCGGAGAAGTTCTTTTTAACATTTAAGCCCAGCGAAACGGTTTCTGTCAGACGGTCAAACGTCTTGGAGTGAAAGTCAGTCGCCAGACCGACCTCTTGATATAAATCCGTTACAGTACCGTTAGAATCAATCGTTACATCTGTTAAGTTCGGCGCTGTAAACCAATGGCCGAATGAGGTTGCGTCCGTATCAATATCGAAATCGGAATAAAGCGCGTCAACAGTCATTTCCAAGTCATCATCCGGAGCAAATTGGAAGACCAAATTTCCGTTGATGCGCTTACGCTCTTCAAATGTAACCTTATTATCAAGGTTTCGCGGACTGAAAATATTGCCTTTAAACCCTTCACCGTCATTAATTTCTGATTGCGGAACGCCAACATTTTCCAGCCAGCCGTCAGATTGAAGTTGATCCAAACGCGTATTACGTTTTGAGTAGGACAAAGCCGCCAACAATCCAAAACGCCCATCATCACTTGTATGGCTTACAACGCCGGAGATACTTGGCGAAACGTCTTTCGTATTCCAGTCATAAGTTCCGCTCACAGAGCCCGCAACGCGAAAACCTTCACTGTCCAAAGGACGGGCTGTCGCAATATTGACAGTCGATCCGATGCCCCCTGATTGAAGGACAGCGGTTGATGTTTTGTTGACCTGAATATTCGAAACCAGTTCGGATGCGATGGTGTCAAATGCGAAGGCCCGAGACAGGTCCTCAGATGCAATTTGGCGACCATTGGCAAGGACCGTATTAAATTCCGGACCAAACCCCCGGACCGTAATAAATTTACCTTCCCCCCCGGATCTGTCGATCGATACACCCGTTATGCGCTGAAGAGATTCAGCCAAATTTGTATCCGGCAGTTGACCGATTTCTTTAACAGCAATGGCATCGACAATACCTGATGAAATACGTTTTTGATTTCGGGCATCCTTTAGGCTTTTCCTGATACCTGTCACGACAATTTCATCATCAAGAGTCTGTATGGTTTGCGCAAACGCAGGTCTGGACATTGTTGCGAAGGCCGAAGCAGCCCCACTCAATTGCCTGACCTTTGCATTCATATTCGTAACTGACTCTTCACGCATATTTTTGACTTCATCTTTGGTCACGATGATCACCCCAAAATCGGTAATCCTTGCAATCAAACCTGTCCCCTCCAGCATTACCTTGAGAGCCTCTTCAACCGAATATTCCCCCGAGAGTTTGTTCGTCTGAACGCCCTCCACAAGCTTCTGAGAAAAAATGAGAGATAGCCCTGTAATATCGGAAATTTCAGATAAAGCTTTTAAGCCGTCTAAAACCTCAACGTTAAACATGTAATATTGACTTCCGGAATCCGGATTGGACTCCTGAGCAACAGCGATGTTTGAACATACCAGAAAAGTTCCAACCATTATCGGAACTGACAATTTTCGCATTTCTCTCCCGTTTTTTTGTGATGTCAGGTCAAAAAAACCGACTTCTCTTAAGAAAGAAGTCGAGGCAGCGAAAAAACCCCCATGTCGTTCGGCATATTTTTTTTGTTTGGTTATTTTTGCCTCCGGACCGTTACATTTATGTCGCACACCCACTAACGATAGAGACCACAAGCAGTCATTACACCTTACGCTTGAGAAAGGTTACAGAGAAGCAAAAGACTGCCCTTTGATTAATTTTGCTGCGATAAATAGACAGTGTTACCTGAAACACGCTGAACATCCAGGTTGAACCCCAGAGTCATCGCATCAAGGAAGGCGTCCGTTTCGCCGACTTTGAATGTTCCGCCAATCTGTAAGTCTTGCATTTCGGGGTCTGATAATACGATTTTCATATCTGTATAGCGCGTTATTTCATCGACAACATCGCTGAGCGAATTACCGTCGAAAATCAGCATGCCATTCTTCCAGGCATGTCTGTTTGTGATATCGGTAAGCTCAACCGACTTTATACTTTTTGTGACGCCGTCAAAATTTGCCTCTTCCCCTGTCGACAAACGGGCTAAAACAACCATATCTTCCGACCGCGTCGCGACATTAGATTGACCGCCCGCAGGCGGGGCTATGAGCTCAACAATTCCTTCTTCGACAAGAACAGAAACATCGCTGCGGGTAGACCGCACTGAAAAAACAGTGCCGACAGCTCTAACGGCGCCTTGATTTGCATGAACAACAAAGGGACGATTTACATCTTTAGCAACATCGAACAGAGCTTCCCCATAAACTAAATTAACGGACCTTTTTGTTTCTGTGAAACTGACATCAATTTTTGAGCTCGTATTCAGCGTCACAGAGGATCCGTCAGGGAGCGTGACGTCTCTTTGCTCCCCCAGATTGGCAATATACTGCACCGCAGGTTCAACCGCACGCCCTGGCTGCTCCGGACCCTGACCGGATAACAGGAAAAAACCTGCAACGACAGTGGCAGCCAATGACAGCATGACCGGAGCTGAGAAAAAGATTGCCTTAGGTTTAGTCTTCTTGACAGTCTGCGAAGTGTCAGCTTGCTGCAACAATGTGCCTATTTCCAAAAAGCCTGAGGCCATTTTTTGAAAGGAATGCTTATGCTGAGGGCTGCGCGAAATCCATTCTTTCAGGTCCTCAATGTCACCTTTAGACATCGCGCCGCTGTCAACCTGGACAATCCAAGCGCTCGCTTCCGCTTCGATATCGTCTTTATCGGGAATGTTGTACACCGGTGACATGAGCTATTGCCGCGCTTTCTTCAAATTAGTACCGTCGACTTTAATGACGTTTCCCGCATCATAGCCGTCTTCATTCATGTACTTAATGCAAAGCCGTAAACCTTTTGCTAAGTGCTTTTCGACTGTGCTTGTGGAAATTTCCATCTTTTTCGATATCTGTTTATGCGACAAACCTTCCAACTGCCTGAGGAGCAATGCTGTTCGGCATTGCGGCGGCAAGCGGTTAGCAGCCCGATAAAAAGCCTCTAATCTACTCTTCTCATGAACCACCACGTCTTGCGGCGGTCTACTATCTATAATCCCATCAATCTCAAAATCCTCCATAAGCATTTGCAAAGGACTGTTTTTTCTCATGCCGGATTTGATGACTAAATTGCGCGCGACGCGAAAAAGATAGGCTTTCGGATAATCAAGGCGTTCAGATTTTTTTGCCGCGAAGGCCCGAACAAAAACCTCCTGAGTGAAGTCATCGACATCTTCAGCGCGATATCGGGATCCCAGCAATCTGCGAACATACCGCCCCAAAGCAGGCTGATTAGACAAATAAGCATTGCTTACCGTATCAGCCTGAGTAGCCGCTTTTTGAGCCGCATTTTCTGCAACACTTTTATCGTCTGACGTGTCGTCGGACATATCTTTTTCCCGTTATTTTGACCCACCCATATACAGTTTCCCGCGTGACCGCAACACGTCAACCGACATCACGCCCTCTGAGAGGCGGGAGCCAATCAATATTCAGCGCCTCAAATATGGAGGTTTTAGGGGGTTTTTGCCGCCGTCCCCGTCAAAGTGAAGCTTAAAACACACAAGCAATGAGTAGCTTTTGTTATCAGAAACGGTCAAAACGAGCTGTCTTCGTCTAACGCAGATCCGGCGGCAGAAGAGATGCTCAAAACATTTCTGTTAATACGGTTATAGACCAAGGATTTTAAGGCGGTTCGGCGTTAAAATCGAATTTCGAGTTTTTGTACTCCGAATGATTCAATAGGCGTATCAATTCGGATAACGGCCTCACCGTTCATATTCTTCGAGACCTGTGCCTGTTGCCAGTCATTCCAATCCGCAGTGTTGGCCTTATTATGCCGGCTTTGCATACGCTGAAATTTTTTCTGACCGTCTTTATTAAGCCGTTTGTTCACGGCTGCCGTGTCATGAATTTGTGCAACCCGCCAGCCCCCATCTTTTTCTAAAACTGCGGCTTTTGGAAATTCAGCGTAGAATTTGTCTGTAAGATTTGAAAATCGATTAATTTTACCGACCCGGACCTTAAATTTACTGCCGACAGGCCGGTCGACACGTAACTCCACACGCGTAAGTTCGGCGGGCTGATAGCTTAAATCCGCGGCATTAAAGTTATACAATAAAACATCAAATTCTGATCGGTCATGGCTGCGGCTGAATATTGCGTCAACCTGATTGCCCGGGATCTTTGGTCGTCCCAGAGTTTGACTGCTGAATAACTGATTGCCAATCATCCCGTGCAGCGCCATTTGTGTCATAGCCTCCGGGCTGTACCGGCCTTTATGTTGATTGCCCCACTGATATACATCCTTAATATTATTTTCTAATATCATTTTAGAAAACATCGCAAAAAATGACGCGCCATGAGACGTCGCTACGCTGACAAAGCCGCCTTTTTGCATCTTAGATATTAATTTAAACTCATGAATTTCCAGGCTTGCATTTGAGTCAAAGTCGGGATGTTGCCGAATGGGGGCGAGATCAAAGTCATAGACATGGTCGGGGTCCAGATCGGATTCTTTGACTATAATCGGATAGTATGAAATGCCGATAAAGTCGTAATGAGCCTTATTTTTCTTTGCCCATTCTACAAAATGTAAAACGTAAGCATTTTCCTTATTCCCTGTGTAATCGACGTAGCGGCCTTTAAAAGACGCCTCACGAAATTGCGCGCCTATGGCGACAGACGGCAGTACGGCGTGAACAGCGTCAACCGTATTTTTATAGTGATCAAAAAATTGCTGACGGGTTCCCGCCCAATGCTGAGGACGTGTATCGATTTCAGACCCGACCCGAAACCGCCAAGATAACACCGTGTCTTCACCGTAAGTCTTGATCAAGTGCTGCATGAAGGCTTGAATATAGGCATTCCAAGCGGCGGCATCATTTGGAGGCAATCCGTTGCCGTAAACGCCGACTCTGTCTTTCGCCAAATAATCAATGCCATTGGGGGTCTCGACAAATTTGTAGCCGCGTTGAAAAGCCCAAGGTGGGTTATCCAATACAATTTGAAAAATATCCCAGTCATTCTCAAGCCAAGCGTCAATGCGATCGGTAGCGGCATCAAAGTTATAGATATATTTTGCGCCATCCCATTGATAGGTATCACCTGAGATATCCTGATTGCGCCATCCGCCCAAAGCTCTGACTGTATTCACTAATTTTCTGCGGCCGAAATGAGCAGGTACACCTTTGGGGTTAGCCCGTTCTGTCCTCACGGAAACATCAAAAAAGTCAAAGACCTCACCAATATTATTTTGAGGATTCGTGAAGTCAGCCGCTACCGTAAGGCCGGGTGCAGAAAAGGGTGCAGGCACGGAGGCAGACACGGGGGCAAGGGGCAGACTGTTAAATTCAGTTTGAGCGCATCCCACAGTTAAACTTGCCACGCAAACAATAAGAGCTTTAGCCCACAATCGGTTTTTCATAAAACTAACCCGCCCAATTAAATTTAAATCATATCAGTGGGCAAAGCTTTACAGCACTCAGTTTGATTTGTCTTGAAGACTGCATTATTTTTCTCAAGCACATCCCGCTTCTCTTTTGGGGTCACAGCATGATCCGACTTGGTTTGGCGCGGTGCCAATCCTTCGGCGTAAGGTTTCAGATTACAACGCCCAAACCTGCCCCGCCTTATCGGTCCTGCAGAGAGGCTATCGGCGCCGCAATTGCCTTCGCCGTAATGAATACAATTTTCCATCCGCTTTTGACACTAATCAGGGCTCGATAAGGCTTTGCACCAAATTTCAAATGCCTCCCGTAACTGTCAAAGCATCATTGCTAAAGTTACGAAAAGAGGATCTTATGAAATCGTACAAGTCTTTATATTCCACAATTTCCGGCGCAGCGCTGGCGATTGCTGTTATGTCCGCTGCTCCTGCAGCTTTTGCGCAGACGGCATTGCCGGCATGCGGCGTCGGCGACAACGTTACGGCTCTTGAATGCGGCGTAAACGCCAATGCAGACGGCATTGACGCAACAGCCGTCGGCACAGAGGCTAACGCTCAAGGCAATTCAACAACGGCCATTGGCGGCGAAAGCACAGCCACAACGGCCGGCTCTACGGCTATCGGTTGGCGCTCTGAGGCGACGGGCCGCCGTTCACAGGCTTTCGGTCATTTGGCAGAAGCCTCCGGCGTGCGCTCTACCGCTGTCGGCGAAGAAGCGACAGCCGCAGGATTTGAATCCACGTCTATCGGAAATCTCTCATCTGCCCGCGGGCGCGACGCCACTGTTGTCGGCACAGAAGCGACAGCGCAGGGCAACAGCACGACCGCCATCGGCGGTGAAGCCAATGCCTTTGGCACGGCCGCAACGGCTTTCGGTTGGCAATCCAATGCCAATGGCGAGCGGGCCCATGCGCTCGGCCATTTGGCGGTGGCCAGATTTGAGCGCGCAACGGCTGTCGGCGAAGCGGCTAACGCAATCGGCGTTCAGACCACAGCGGTCGGTAATGAATCGCGCGCTGTAGGCGTTGATGCCACGTCTTTCGGTACGCAATCCTTTGCGCGCGGTAACTCAACCACAGCAGTCGGCGGCGAAGCCCGCGCAGACGGTTTGGCCGCAACAGCCTTTGGTTGGCGCTCTTCAGCAACGGCTGAACGGGCTCATGCCTTAGGTCATTTAGCCAGCGCTTCCGGCGTTCGGTCTTTGGCCGTCGGTGAAGCCGCCACAGCAGGCGGCAGCAATGACACCGTTGCCATCGGTAACTTGGCAAATGCCGGTCTGAACTCTGCAACGGCTGTGGGCGGACAGGCGAATGCAGCCGGTCTGGGATCGACATCTATCGGTTGGCGCTCTGTCGCAGATGCCGAGCGGGCGCAGGCTTTCGGTCATCTGGCTGATGCGGGCGGCGTACGCTCATTAGCGGTCGGCGAAGCCGCCGATGCGGCCGGTGCCAATTCAACAGCTATCGGTAATCAGTCCAGCGCAGGATTTGCCAATTCAGCTGCTATCGGTAACGGCGCAACAACAACGCGCAATAACCAAATCGCTATCGGTACGGCCAGCAATACCTATACGCTGGCGGGCGTTACGTCGGGCACCAGCACAGCTGCGCAATCCGGAGCTATCGGCTTGGTCACAACCGATTCTAACGGTAATCTGGCCGCAGACTTCACGCTGCAAAACGGTCAGGCGCAAAACGCAACAGCCATCATGAACAACGCTATGGGCATTTCCGCCAATGGCGCGGCCATCGGCGTTAACTCCAATGCTATCGCGCAAAACCAAGCACAGCTGGCGTTGACAAGCGCGGCGGTCGCTACCAATGCCGCGGGCATCACGACAAACTCGCTGCAAATCACGCAAAACATCCAAGACATTTTGGATAACCGAGCCGGGATCGCTGCGGCTATTGCACTGGATACGGCTTATGTTCCGATCGGGCAGACTTTCGCCATTTCAGGGGGATTTGGCTCCTATGATGACGAGTCAGCTTTTGCCGGCAGTGCCGCCTATCGCATAAACGAGCACTTCCAGTTTAACGGCGCGGTTACGGCCGGCGCCGATAATGGCGGTACCGGCGCCCGTGCCGGTTTTCAGGCCAGCTGGTAACAGCAAGACGGTCGCCGCATAATCAGCAGCCCCACTGCTGATGATATAAGCCCCGGGCATATCCTCTTGCCCGGGGCTTTTTTTTGCGCGCGGCGTGTGGGTTTCTGCGGTGCGCGCTTGGACTTCTGCCCGGCGCGGCCTACAATTTTAACAATGAATAATGATTGAGGCTTCGGTTATGAAAAAAATCGTAAAAATAAGCGCCCTCGTGATGGCCTGCTGTCTCGGAAGCGCTGTATATACCGCCCCTGCTTACGCGCAAACTGCTGCGCCCGGCGCGCAGCAAAGTCGGTATCTGCCTGCCGTGCCGGACGAGAACATCTTGGCGCGTTTGGTTTGGAGCACGATGGTTGCGCTGGATAATGCTAACCGGACCGGCGATTACAGCGTGCTTTACGCGCTGACATCGCCGCAATTTCAAAGGTCTAACGCATCGGCAGACCTGGCGGCGAGTTTTGAAAACTTACGCGCGCAGCGGGTTGATGTCGGGCGGGCCATAATGATGACGCCGGCTTATTACATCCCGCCATCTGTGGACGCATCCGGAAATCTGCGCCTGCGCGGCGGCTTTGATTATCGGCCGCAATCTATCCGTTTTGATCTTTTGTTTGTACAAGTCGGCGGCGGCTGGCGTATCAATGCGATTTCCGTTGTTCAGATGGATTTTGCCGCGCCGAAATAGCCGGGCAGACATAATTCTCAAATAAAAAAAGCCGCTGCAAATCTGCAGCGGCTTTTCTTTGGAGTCACAATCCGGCGTTTACGGGTTGGGGATGTCGTAGGGATCAATCGTTTTATCGAGCCCGATAATATCGCCTTGCGTCGGTGAGACCGGATCCGCAAACTCGCCTTGGTTGAAGGCGGCCGCAAAGCCGGCGCCGGCCATACCTTGCGGCGTGCCGTCAGCCATAGGCGGCTGCGGATCAACAACCGGGGGCGTCACCACCGGCGGCGGAACTGTGGCCGTCGGCGGCGGCGTGAAGTTGCTGTTACTGTTACTGCTGCCATTGCTTCCGCCGCAAGCGCCCAGAAACGCTGCGGAGGTCGTAAGCACGACAATTTTAAGAGGGGATATTTTGTGTATCATGTCCGCTCCTAATCTTCCGTCGATGATGCGTTATTCGGTGATCCCGCATAAGGCGTGTTCAGATATGGGAAAACCGCCTGCATGTCGCCGTCATCGACCGGCGCGCCGTCTGTAAACGACTGATTCCCGACCGGGGCGTCTTCCGGCGTGCAATAGCCGAGGTTTGTCGGTACGCCGTTGACCGGAATGTCGTGACACAAAGCGCCCATGACAACACGAAGGGCGATATCGACAACGTCATCGCCGGGACGCCGGCCGTTCGGGAAGCCCGCCAGATCATTGCCGGCGACGCCCAGATTGCTTTGTGAACCCTGAGGCGTTGCAGCGATGCCCGTGTTCAGGCGCATCATTTCAGACGCTGTGACATCAGCCGGTTGGTTGACACCGGGAAAGCCGGTCAGGAAGGCAGCGACCAAATCGGTCCGCGGCAGGTTTGACGGCGCAATATTGTCTTCGGCGCCCAAGGCGTCACGGAACAATATATCAATCAGGGCCGGCAGGGTCGGATTGGTCACATAGAGCGCGGCCTGAGCGTCATCCTTGGGCTCTGAATGGTTAAAGAGGTTTTTGTCAGGCAAACCGATGACAACTTCGTTGACCAGTGGCGCAGACAGGCGCGAGACCTGAACATAGGCGCCGCCGTGCAATTCCTTTTGATCGTAAGACGGAATCGGGTCCAGCAGCGAGGCTTGCGGCAGGCTGGCGGTTGTCCACGCGCCGATAATGCCGGTGCCGTTTCCGGTCACGCAGACTTTTGGAACTTCCAATGCAATGGAAGTCACATTAGCGTCGCGCAATTCATTATTGGCATCGCTTTGCTCTATCGCGCCTTCCAATGGCACCAGATTTACAAGGTCAAAAATCTCGCCGAGATTAACCGCGAAAGCATCCGCGCGTTGGCCGACAAAAATTTTAGCCGGTAATGAACAGCCGGGAAGCGCAATCTCATTGATGTATGAATTGGCGTAAGCCGCATAATTCGGAATGGTTTTGTTGCCGACATTATCCAGCGGCTTTGTATATGTGCCGACCGTCGTGCGCGCGCCGGAGCGGCGATCGCCGGTGACGACTTCGAGCGTGTAAGTCTCGTTTTCCGCCAGAGCCGCCGTATCGTTGGCGCCGATTGCGCCGGCATAGCGCAGCGGAATTGGAACATCCTGGCCGCCGATATTCAGCGTTACGCCGGTGCCGTTGACCAGCGTATTGGAAAAATCAAAAGAATAGGTGATGTCTTCAACGGCGTCGCCGTCATTATCAATATGAATTTCATAAAGCGCATCCGGGTCCATGGTAAAATAATTCGGACCGCCGTAAGGCGCTTGAATCGGCTGATAATTGGCGATGAAAGTTACATAATCTGTACGTCCTGTTTCATAGCTGTTGAACATATAAAAATCAGTGCCGTCGACTTTCGGGGTTTCCGTAATTCCGGGCGCTTCGCGATGGCTTGAGGCAAAGCTTGGCAAGGTGACGATGCCCGCTGCCAGTATAGCTGTGGTCAGCATAGCGGTTCGGCCAATGCCGCGGGGCGCATATTTCGGGGAGAGATGTTGTTTCATCCGGGTATTCCTTTTTTATGTGTGGAAACCCTGACAGGCGAGATTTTATCACCGAAAAAATTCAAGGTCGCAAACGGTTGCCTGTCGGTTACGCGGGCGACCATAATCTTGGTGCAAATTTGAGTGATTTTATCGAAAATAAGGTCGGTCAACGCTATCACGTTTACGTGATAGAGAGGAGTTTCGGAACCAAACCCGCTGCGATGTGTAACTGTTCCATAACAAAGTACGGAGCCGCTATATAAAAAGCGTGGCAGAGGGGGGCATATGAGTGAGCGCGAACGCTTGGAGCAAGATCTTTGTAATCTTTTACAGGGCGTGGCCAAAGGTGACCGCGCCGCGTTTACCCGCCTTTACAGCCTGACCGCGCCAAAGTTTAATGCCATCGTCATCAATATGGTCCGCGACCCCGATATGGCGGGGGACATTTTGCAACGTGCTTATCTGTCGATTTGGAAAAGCGCAAATTTGTTTGATGCCGGCAAAGGCAAAGCCTTCACATGGATGCTTGTTATTATGCGCAACCGTTCTATTGATGTTATTCGCGAGCGCCGACGTCACCCGAAAGGTGAAGATGTGAGCAGCACTATTGCGGACGATGTGATGCGCTCTGATACGGATGCCAAAGCATTTTTATTGCGCCGCATGCTTCGCCCGTATTTAAACGATTTGCCGGTAGAGACGTCGCGCGCCATCATCTTAAATGTCGTTCACGGCCTGAGCAGCCGCGAGATTGGGCTTCGCACCGGCACGCCGACCCATACCATTAAAAGCCGTATTCGCCGCGGCCTTCAAAAACTTCGCGATGATATGGGCGAGGATACCTTAATAAATTTGATCTGATTGCGCCTGATCAGCGGCGCTGAAGCGCCGAGACTTTACCTGTGTAAAGTACCGGTCCGCTGGGCCCTGACACCTTAACAGACCCGCCGGCGGGCTCAAGACTGACGGCTAACGTATCGCCTGCGCCGCGAAGCTCTTCGGAGATATCAAATTCCAATTGCTGTGCATGCGCGGCCCCGCTCATCACGCCCAGCGAAATCGGGCCCGCGCCGCCTTCACGGATCAGCCAAAGCTCCAAATCTTTTTCGCTCGGCACAGTGACGTTTGACAGGCGGGCCACAACTTTTCCCGTTTTCGGATTATAGACGATCGCAACCAAGGGCGGGGCCTCGCTGTCTGACAGCAGCGCCATCAAGGCCGGCGTGTTATTAACGGCCTCTTGCGCCGGCGGCGTGGTCTGAGCCGTTTTCGGCGCTTCGCGCGGCGCACCAAGATTGATTAAATGACCGGCCAGTGCTGCAACTGCAATCAGCGAGCTTGTAATGGCCAGTATCTTCCAGCCGCGCGCGGAATTATCGTTAGCCGTCTCATCCGTCTCAATGGCTGCCATAATATTGGCCAAAACCCCCGGCGGCGGCGTCTCATCCGCCGTCTGTGCATTCAAGGGGGACAGCCAGCCTTCCAGCTCTGTTACCAAGGCCCTGAATTCACCATCTGTTTCCATCAGGGTCGCAAATTGCTCTGCCTGCGCGGCGTCAGCCTGTCCGGTCAGCCATGTAATGGCCAGGTTTTGATAGTCTGTCTTGCGGCTCATGATGATGCCTCCAGCAGACGGTCTATCAGGGCTGACAGGCGGGCTGATAAGGCCTTGGGCGACTCATTATATCGACGCGCCAAAACGTCCAGCGGGAATGCGTCCAGATAGGCGCAGCTTAAAAACTCTAAATCATCTTGGGACAGGGACGACAGTTTTTGCGGTAAATCGGGCCGGGGATTGCGGTCTGCGTCGGCGGCGAGCGGCGCGGCGCGCAAGACCAGTTGATCGGCGAGTTTGGCTTCAATAGCGGCTCGGTGCGCCTCGGACCGTAACGTATTCAGCACATCTTTGCCGGCGTAGCGCGGCGCCATACGTTCGTCCCAGATGCGTACAAACAGGGACTCCAATACGGCGGCGGCCCGAACGTCATTGGGTAATATGCGCATTATGATGCCATAGAGGTGAGGCGCGGCCTGAGCATACATGTCTGTCATCGCCTCCCTGTCATTGCGTCGCAATCTGTCGAACAGAAATTTAAAGTCTTTTTCAATCATCTTATCCGAACTTATATGCGCCGTGGTTTCGCCCTGTTAAAATACCGTAGACCCTGAGTATGTCCGCATCAATATAAGAGTTACGCACGCCACCCGGTCATTGGTGCAGGGATTGGGCCAACTGCGCTTGCCTGCAGCGATAATTCGGGTTGTGCACCAAGTGCGAGAGGGCGAGCGTATCAGCACAGTCACTTAAGTAAAAACAGGACTGTCATGCGCTTGACCTCTTTCAAATCCGCGAAATTTATTTTTTCAATTTTAGCGGGGTCTGTCTTGCTGTCGCCCGCCGCAATGGCTCATGACTTTTGGCTGCAGCCTAATACTTTTCAGCCGCAAACGCCCCGGCCGCTGGCCGTGCAAATTATGATCGGTCATCTTGAGGACCGCACGCAGTGGACCCTTAATCCGCACCGCGTTATCAGTTTTCGAAGTTTCAGCGCCGCAGGCGTGACCGATCAGCAAACGGCTCTTTCGGAGACGCTCCCGTCCGGCGCGGTTCGGCTGGACGCGCTTGGAAAAGGCACGCACATTCTTACCATTGAGACAACCTCTGCCGTCAGCGAATTAAGCCATGAAAAATTTAACGCGTATCTGAAAGAAGAAGGCCTAACGCCTATCTCTGATGACCGCACGCAGCGCGGCATAACCGATACGCCCGGGCGAGAGATTTATTCGCGCCGAGGCAAAGCGTTGATACAGGTCGGCGATTACAGCCGTGATGCCGACGCATTTGTCACATCGCCGCTCGGCCTGACTTTGGAAATTACCCCTCGCAGTAATCCTTACGGTTTGGAAGCGGGCGCGCCGATGGATGCCGGCGTTCATTATCGCGGCGCTCCCACAGCAGGCGTTACGGTCGGGCTTATCCGCCTTGATAATGATGACGGTTTAGTTGCGGTCCAAAAAACGGACGCGCAAGGCAATGTCAGTTTCCCCCGGCCGGCCGCGGGCAGCTGGATGCTCCACGCCGTATGGTCTGACCCGCTGGAAAGCGATGCGCGCGCAGACTATGACACAATATTCTCAAGCCTGAGTTTTGGGTTTGGGAAATAAATCACCGCACCTGTATGGCATGAGTTTTTGACAAGACCTCTACAGTTTCTCCGACTGCGATTCTGACGTTTGAGACCATCTTGTCTTTATGAATGAAAATGTTGCGGCGATTGAGGTTATAACTACAAATATGCACAGTAAACTCGCTGTAAGTCCCTTGACTTTAAAGCCGCTGTTTCTGAGGCGCACTCGCGCAATCGCCGGGCTTTAACAGCGAAATCAAACAGCAAAAAAATCAGCGATTGGGAGTAAGGCGGAGGCAATGCTTCAGCATGGTCACCGCAATCGTCATTCGGCGCCTTAGAGGCGAAGCGGAGATTCAAGCTCAAAGAACTGCGCGCAACAATAGATAGACGAAGGAAATGATAAGCGTTAATCATGGATAACCCGGCAACATTATCCGCAGAGAATTTTTAGAAACTAAATCCATGGCCAACAAATCCAGAAACGTAGCTATCATTGGCCTCGGCACCTTCGGGGTCTCTGTCGCAAGAGAATTAACCCGTATGGGGGACAACGTTCTGGGTATTGATGATGACCCTGCGCGCGTGACTATGATCTGTGATGAGATAAAATCATCTGTTCAGGTTGATGCAACTGATGACAAAGCCCTGTCGCAATGCTCCCTTGAAACTTATGATGCAGTCTTAGTCTCCATCGGTGAAAATACGGAAGCGAGTATTCTGGCTGCCATGAATGTGATGGAATTAGGGTGCCGGCAAGTCTGGGTTAAAGCGCAGACTGAAACGCAGCGAAAAATCCTCAAAGCCATAGGCGTTCATCATATTGTACTTCCCGAGCAGCGCTTTGGCAGGCATGTCGCTCAGATAATTCACAACCCCCATTTGGAAGACTTCATGTCACTTGGCGACGGGCAATACGTTGTCATGGTGGAGGTCCCGTCTTCTTTGGCGGGTAAATTATTGGCGGACTTTAAATTTGAAAAAGATCACAATATTTCGTGTATGGGCGTTTACGCTGATAGCGTGTTTTCGGGTCCGGCTGAATTTAAAGACGCTTTAAAAGAAAATGATAAGATCATTTTATTCGGTACGCGCAGTCAGTTGCGCAAATTCTCCGAAGCGAAATAATCTGCCGTGAGACGCTCTTTGGAATTGCCGGCCCCTGCTCTGCTGGCATTGCTGTATTTAAGTTGGATTACTGTCGGTGCCGGTTTGTTGATGCTGCCGGCTGCATCCACTAACGGGATCACGTGGTCAGATGCATTCTTTACGGCGACCTCGGCTGTCACCGTAACGGGCCTGGTCGTCACAGACACCGGAACAGCGTTTACAACATTCGGGCAAGGCGTTCTTATGGTGTTGATACAGCTGGGCGGCATGGGGCTCATGACCTTTGCAGTTTTGGTCCTTTCATCTTTAGGCATGAAAATCGGGTTAGCCCACCGGCAATTCCTCAAAGAAGAAATGGGTCTGGCCTCTCTTGGGGGATTGCTCGACATTGTCCGGGTTGTGTTCAAGGTCGTGTTGGTGTGCGAATTGATTGGCATGGCCGTCATGGCATTCGTTTTCGTGCCGGACTTTGGGTGGCGTGAAGGCTTATGGCAATCTGCTTTTCATTCCATCTCAGCTTTCAACAATGCCGGCTTCTCATTGTTCTCTGACAGCCTTATGGGATATGTTGATAATTCACTTATCGTATTCACGATTTCCATACAGTTTATTGTGGCCGGTCTGGGCTTTGCGGTTCTGTCTGATATTTTAGTCTATGGAAAATGGCAGAAATTCTCTCTGCACACTCGCTTGATGCTGGTCGGAACGCTCAGCTTAATTCTGATCTCCTGCCTTGGATATGGCATTTTGGAATGGAACAACCCTGAAACGCTGGCCGGCTTATCAAGTCCGGGGGAGAGAATAAATGCAATATGGTTCGAGGCGGTTACCCCCCGCACCGCCGGTTTTAACGCGATGAATACGGCGGCCATGCAAGACAGCACCACACTCATGACGATGGTTTTGATGGTTATTGGGGGCGGAAGCACCTCCACTGCGGGCGGCATTAAAGTGACGACCGCTGTCGTGCTACTGCTGGCAACAATAGCCTTTTTTCGTAATTCCGGAAGAATGAAAGCCTTCGGATACAGTGTGGGATTACAGCAAGGCCTCAAAGTGATGGCGCTGTTGACAATCAGTCTTTTTGTTATCTTGTCAGGCTTATTCTTAATTGTTGCAACGCATGAAATAGACTTTTTGACGGCTGCATTTGAAGTCACCTCAGCGTTTGGAACGGTGGGATTGAGCCAAGGCGCGACCGGTGAGCTTAACGATTTTGGCAGAGCAATCATTTGCTTAATTATGTTTTTGGGCCGGCTCGGCCCTCTGACTCTGGGGTTCTTCCTTGCATCGAAAACAACACCGAGAATACAGTATCCCGAAGGAACTGTTTACTTGGGCTAGCAGCCTCAAAAACAACATTAAAACCGAGGCGGCAGCTAGGCGGCTCTTATAATTAAGCGTTTAGTTATCAGGGTCCCAATCGAGACTTTAGCGCAATTAGCACGAGCTCTTATCATACCAATCCAAGCGGCAAATCAGCCAATTGTTGCGCGATCGATGTGATCCATGTCGTCAAATTCCTGATTCTCACCGCCCATTGACCAGATAAATGTGTAGGCCGACGTGCCTGCGCCGCAATGCATAGACCAGATAGGTGACAAGGCCGCCTGCCCCTCGGACAGGAGCAAGTGGCGCATATTGTCGGCTTGCCCCATAAAATGGAAAACCCGGCCATCTTCTGGCATGTCGAAATACATGTAATATTCGGACCGGCGCTGATGTGTATGGGGCGGGAACGTATTCCAGACGGAGCCTTCCGCCAGCATAGTGAAGCCCATAACAAGTTGGCAGCTTTCAATAATGCCGGGGCGCAGCGGTTGATAGATGGTCCGCTTATTGGCCGTTTCGGCGCTGCCCAGATTGATGATGTTAGACTTATCCATCGGCACATGAACTGTCGGATAGGCTGTGTGCGCCGGATAGCTGACAAAGTAGAACTTGGCCGGATCAGCCGCGTCTTCGCTGAAAAATTCGATCTCTTTAACGCCGCGGCCGATATAGAGGCTGTCGAGCTTCGTCATTGCGTAGCTTTTACCGTCCACAAGAACGGAGCCATCGCCGCCAATATTTATGACGCCGACTTCACGGCGCTGGCAGAAATAGTCACTTGCCAAATCTTTGTGCATCGGAATGGTCAAAGACGACTTGACCGGCACAGCGGAGCCGATGACGCCGCGATCAATGTCAGAGTAAGTCAGCGGAACTGTGTCCGGCGTAAACAGATTATCCACGACAAAGCTGTCGCGAAGCTCTTGGTTGGACATAGTGCGGTAGCGGATTTTATCGGCGGAGTGACGGGTTTCCATAGTATAAGCTTTCGAAAAATTATTTACCGGAGGCATTCAGAGCGGCTTGGGTTTCAGTCAGCCAAGCGGCAAAGCCTGCCTTGTCTGTAATTCCGCCGGCCTCTTGAGCCCAAGCGGCACCGGTGACGTAATCGACCGTACCGGTTTTGCGAAAAATTACATAGCTGTCGTCATCATCGTCGCGCACGCCGGCCGCAAAGCCGGCTTTATAAAACAAGGCAATGCCCAGATTATCAGGCACAAGGCT
Source organism: uncultured Robiginitomaculum sp. (assembly GCA_938010385.1). Taxonomy (GTDB): domain Bacteria; phylum Pseudomonadota; class Alphaproteobacteria; order Caulobacterales; family Maricaulaceae; genus Robiginitomaculum. Next base: position 70,381 of record CALLVD010000014.1, on the reverse strand, counting down.
TTGCTCGCCGTAGCGGGCTATATATTGCCAGCCGTCCTTGCCGCCTGAGGCCAGCTTTTCTGTGCCGGGATGAATAACAATGCCGGCAGCAACAGGACGCGCGCAATCGCCGGTCACATTAATGTGGGTCAGACGTTCACCGGCGTTGATGGTGTAAGTGGTCGTCATGTCCGCTTTGCATTCGCCGGCATTTTTCAGCGTGACTTCGAGCGTTGCCGAGTCGTCCGTGTCTGTAACAACCCGCGCGCTGTAGCTGTCAGCGTCGCCGACCTGTACGGCTTTCCCGGCTTTAAACACGCCCCAGCCGCCGGCGCCGAGTGAGTTGCCGACTTTTAAGATGTCCATCCCCCAATCAGCCATAGCGTGATAATCTTCGCCGCGCCCGACCTTTGGCAAAACGATACCCGGCGTTTTCTTGCCGAAAATGTCCAGCACATTGCGTCCATCCAGATAAAGGCGATAGCCGACCTTGTCTGATTCCCATCCGGGACCTTCATAAGTCAGGATTTTCGCATCGCGCTGATAGCCGGCCGGGCTGTCAAAGCTTTGTATAGAGCCGCCGCCATCAAGCATACCGATATCAATACCGGCTTTATCCGATGAGGACGCAGCGCCGGATGTCGATGTTTGCGGCGCTGTCGGCACAGCAACTGTGCCGCCTTCTTCCGATTTGGAGCACGCAGACAGGCCAAGCGCGAGAGCCGCCAAAGCAGCAGGCCCGGCGGTTTTGATGAAAAGGGAGCGGGGTTTTTGAGTTAAATAAGTCATGGGCATCGCCTAGCGAATTTTATATTGACTTGCAAGGATATCCGACGCGGCAAAAAGAAAGTTTGCGATATCGGCCTGACCAATTATAAGGAACAAACTCATACAAACGACGCCCAAAAGGGCCCAACCACGCGGGATATTATGACTTTTAAAAAACTTGCACTCGGCACAGCCGTATCCATCGCTGTTTTGACCGGCGCGGCGGCCTGCAGCGGCGGCTCTGATCCGGTCACGAACAAACCGGCGGCACAAGCGCAAAACGCAGATATCTTCTCACGCCAAAGCATCATCAATGTGTCCGATGGCGTTGCTGATTGGCAGCTCGCTCACATGGAGCTTGATCAATACGCGCCGTTTGTCCCCAGCTTCCAAGATCGCAGCGAGGAAAAGCGCGGATGGATTCAAGGCGCGTTTTTGAAAGGTCTGGCGGACTACGCTGCCCGCACAGATAATAAAGACTATTTTGAATTTTTAAAAAACTTTGCCGCCGAACAAGGCTATAAGCTTGAAGACCGCCTCTATCACGCCGATGACCATGTTGTCGGCCAGTATTACATGGCGCTGTATGACCGTTACAAAGACCCGGTTATGATTAAGCACGTCCAAGACACGTTTGACGAAATCATTGCCAATCCGTCAAATGTGTCATTGGATTTTGGGCCAAAAGGAACAGAGCCCGGTTACTCTCATGAATGCCTCAAACGCTGGTGCTGGGCTGATGCTTTGTTTATGGCACCGCCGGTTTTGACTAAATTGTCAAAAATTACAGGCGATGACAAATATTTAGAGTTTTCCGACAGCGAGTTTTGGATCACGACCGATTATCTCTTTGACGACGAAAAAGGCTTATTTCTGCGCGACAGCCGCTTTTTTGAAAGACGCGAAGAGAACGGCAAGAAAATCTATTGGAGCCGCGGCAATGGCTGGGTCTTTACCGGCATTGCCGATGTGATTGACGATTTGCCCGCAGATTATAAATCCCGTCAGCGCTATATTGATCTTTACAAGCAAATGGCAGCGACCCTGATTGAACTGCAACGTGAAGACGGGCTGTGGGCCGTGTCCCTTGACGCGCCGGAACTTTACCCCGTTAAAGAATCATCCGGCAGCGCCTTCTTTGTCGCCGGTCTGGCCTGGGGCGTGGCCAACGGCACGCTGGATGCGCAGACTTACCTGCCACACATTAAAAAAGGCTGGGCAGGGCTCAATGATGCGGTCACAGATGACGGCATGATCGGCTGGGTGCAACAAGTCGGCTACGCGCCGGATAAGGTTGCGCCGAATGAGACGCAATTTTACGGCGCCGGTGCCTTCCTGCTGGCCGGTGAGGGCATGTTGCGATTGATGGACGCGGGAGTTGACCTGAAATGATATCGCGCAGAAAATCATTGAAAGCCGGCGCGGCCCTTGCGGGAGCCCTGGCGCTGGGGGGGTGTAATGCAGTCCAAAGCGACGTCGAGACCTTAAAACTGGCGCATACGCTGAACGCGGATCATCCGGTTCATAAAGCCATGGTCTATATGGGCGAACGTCTGGACACCCTGTCAAACGGCAAGATGGCGGTAGAGATTTATCCAAACGGCCAGCTGGGCAGTGAGCGAGAGCTTATTGAGCTTTTGCAAATCGGCGCGGTGTCCATGACAAAAGTGTCGACCATTTCCATGGAAGGCTTCTCTGAGCAGATGAAGCTGTTTTCCATTCCGTATTTATTTGAAGATAACGAGCATTTCTGGCGCGTGCTGAATGGCAAGCCGGGACGCGATTTGCTGACGACCTTGGCAGATGTGCGTATTCACGGTCTGGGATACTATGACGCCGGGTCACGAAGCTTTTATATGACGGAAGCGCCTGTGCGCACGCCGGCGGACCTGACCGGAAAAAAAGTGCGTGTCTTGCCAAGCCGTACATCGATTGAAATGGTCAAAGCCCTCGGCGGCTCGGCCACACCGATTTCCTGGGGCGAGCTTTACACCGCTTTACAGCAAGGCGTCGTTGACGGAGCGGAAAACAATCCGCCGTCATATTACCTGTCAAAACATTTTGAGACGGCGAAATATTACACATTAGATGAGCACACATCCGTGCCTGACCTGTTGATTATGTCCAAACATGTTTGGGACGGGCTGAACACGCAGCAGCGCGACTGGGTCACGCAGGCCGTCAACGAATCCGTAATCTACCAACGCAAGCTTTGGGCCGAAGCGTCTGATGATGCTATCGCCAAAGTCAAAGAGGCCGGAGTAGAAGTCATCTATCCCGATAAAGCGCCGTTTCGTGAAGCGGTCAAAGATATCAAAACTTCGTTTTACGGCGGCCCTGTTGAGCCGCTGATTAAACAGGTTGAAGCCTTGGGAGGGGCCCAATGAACGATTACGTTTACCCCGACGCGCCCGAACGGCGCCAATATATGAGGCCCATGATTAAAGGCCTCGATCACGTTTTGCGCTGGGCCTTAATTGCACTGGCCACATTCATGATTTTGGTTGTGACTTGGCAGGTCGTCTCCCGCTACGTTTTAAAAGCGCCAAGCTCTTTGACCGAAGAGATCGCCCGTTTCGGCCTGATCTGGCTCGGTCTGCTGGGCTCGGTCTACACATTCCGAAACCGCATGCATGTGGGCATTGATATTTTGGTCAGTCCGCTTAAAGGCAAAAAGCGCCTTTTGGCCGAGATGTTTTCGCTGATTGCCTGTGCAGTTTTCGCCGTTTTGATCCTGATTTACGGCGGTTGGCAGCTGGTGCAGCTGACTTGGCAGCTGGATCAAACCTCTGCCGCGATGGGCGTGAAGATGGCTTATGTCTATTCAATCATCCCCATCAGCGGCGTGTTGATGCTGATTTACGCGTTTTACTTCATGCGCGGCATAATCCGCCACGGCAAAATCCATCGTCCGAGTGAACTGGGCGGCGAGCTGGAAGGCGAGCCGAGCTTTGACGTCCCTGACGAAGATTTCCTGACACACCCTATCACGAAGGAGAAGTAATATGCTGACCTCTGCTCTTATACTTTTGGCTGTATTTTTCATCCTCGTTATGCTGGGCGTCCCGATTGCTGTCAGCATTGCGCTGGCCTCGCTTTCAACGCTTATGATGTCTATGGATCTGACCCCGGCCGCGACCACAATGGCGCAAAGGCTGGCGGGCGGGCTGGACAGTTTTACCCTTCTGGCCATCCCGTTTTTTGTCATATCGGGCTATTTAATGGGGCGCGGCGGCATCGCCAAGCGGCTGATTGAAGCCGCAAAAGCCGTTGTCGGCACGCTTCCCGGCGGGCTGGCCTTGGTCAACACGCTGTCTTGCATGCTGTTTGGCGCCATTTCAGGCTCCGCGGTGGCTGCAACCTCCGCTATCGGCACCTTCATGATTCCGAAGATGGAAGAGGAAGGCTATGACAAAGACTTTTCCACGGCTGTAACCGTGACAGGCTCTATTCTGGGCCTGCTCATTCCGCCGTCAAATGTGCTGATTGTTTACGCCGTAGCCGCAGGCTCCGTATCGATTGCGGCACTGTTTATGGCCGGTTATGTGCCGGGTATATTGGCGGGCATTTTGCTGATGATTGTGGCGGCGTTTTACTCTCACAAAAAGCGTTATCCCCGCTCGCCGCGTATTCCGATGCGCGTCGCAATGAAGAAAATGCTCGATGCCATGCCGTCTATCCTGATGGTTTTAATTGTTGTCGGCGGCATCATCGCAGGTATATTTACCGCGACTGAGGCCAGCGCGATTGCCGTGATTTACGCTCTCGTCCTGTCCATGATTTACGGCGAAATTAAAATCGGGGACATGCCGAGCGTGCTTCTGAAATCGGTCGAAACAACCGCCATGGTGCTTTTGCTCATCGGCGTGTCAACAGGTATGGCGTGGGTCTTGTCGTATGAGAATATCCCGCAAGCCATTTCCAATGCACTTCTGACCATCAGTGATAATCCGATTATTATCCTGCTGCTCATCAACGTCATCTTACTGGTCGTCGGGGCGTTTCTGGACATCACGCCGGCGATTTTGATCTTCACGCCAATCTTCCTGCCGGTGGCGATGGAAATGGGTATGACGCCGCTTCACTTCGGGATTATGCTGGTACTGAATCTGTCCATCGGACTGTGTACGCCGCCGGTCGGGAGCGTGCTGTTTGTCGGCTGCGCCGTGGCCGGGACGAGTATTCAAAAATTAGTGCGGCCGCTGATTATGCTCTACGCCGCATTGATAGCAGCCCTGATGCTTGTCACGTTTATTCCGCTTCTGTCCGAAGGTCTGCCGCGTGCAACAGGCTTAATTAACTGAGCACAAGACAGCTCAAAAAAATAAAAAAGCCCGCCTTTGCATAAACGCAAGGGCGGGCTTTGTATTTGATTAAATTCAAAGGCGGCTAAATCTTTTTCAGCGCGTCCATGAACCGGCCGTGATTTTGCGACACTTGCCTTTTGGCTTCCTGCACGGCTTCAATCTCTGTCGCAATCAACATAGTTTCAATCACTCGGGAGAGGTGGTCGCGCATGGCTTGACGCGCCTTTTCAGAATTCCCGTCCTTCAGCGCGTTAAAAATTTCCCAATGCTCATTAATCGCCGGACGAATACCGGTCAGGCGCACTGTGTCATACATTGTGCGCGTCAAAGCCGAGCTTTCGCGCAAATTCCATAAGTCTTCGACGATAGATGCGATTGCAGAATTGCGCGTTGCCGCGGCAATCAGCAAATGAAACTCTTTATCGGCCAGTTCGCCGGTCTTCTCGCCTTCATTCTCTGCTATCATCGCTTTAATAATGGCCTCAAGTTTTTCCAACTCCTCGGCAGAGATCATGGTCGCTGCAAGCCCGGCGGCTTCGCTCTCGATAAGTATGCGGGCCTGAGTCAATTCGAAAGGACCGATGTCCAGTTCCAAGGTTTTGCCGTCGCCGTTTTTATCATCAATGACGTAAACGCCGGAGCCCTTGCGCACTTCAACCCTGCCGGCAATCTCAAGGGCAATCATGGCTTCGCGAACGGTCGGGCGGGACACGTTATATTCAAGCGCTAATTCCCGCTCTGCAGGCAGGCGTGAACCGATGGGGTAGCGGCCCGACTCGATTGTCTTAAGCAACTTATCGGCCACGTGTTTATACAATCGCTGTTTGCCCATTCTCACTCCCTGAATCTTTAATTATTATATATTTTTGATAGACCTTATGTCTCGCCGTGTAAATAATCCTGACCAATTAAGCGTTTTGCCCTTTATTGGATTGACCAATTATAGCTTTTTCGACATAGTCACTTGATTGAATTTTAGATATAAACTGCCATGACAAAAGACTCTTTACTGCATGCCGACCGGCTGTTTCCGGCCCTGCCCGCTGCCCGCGATATTGCCCGCGCGCTCTATGCCCGCGTGGCGGACTTTCCGATTATCAGCCCGCACGGTCACACTGATCCGGCTTGGTTTGCGGACAATAAAAACTTTTCCAATCCGGCAGAGCTTCTGATTGTTCCCGACCATTATCTGCTGCGCATGCTTTACAGCCAAGGCGTATCGCTCTCCGATCTGGGCGTTCGCGCCAAAGACGGCACGCCGGCAGAAAAAGACCCGCGCAAAATCTGGGCGACTTTTGCAAAATATTACTATCTGTTTGCAGGCACGCCGACCAAGATGTGGATGGATCACGTGTTCTACGACGTCTTTGGCGCGACGCAAGCCTTCGGCCCCGACACTGCTGACAATATTTACGACCTGATTGACGGGCAAATTAAATCAGACGGGTTTAAGCCGCGCGCCTTGCTGGACAGGTTCAACATTGATCTGATTGCCACTACAGAAGGCGCGCTGAACGATCTTCGTCATCACGCGGCACTCGATGGCACGACCTACGCCAAGCGGGTCATTACAACGTTCCGTCCCGATGATTGCATCGACGCTGATAAGCCGGAGTTTGCAGGCAATTTGGAAAAGCTCGGCGGGCTGACCGGTTTTAATACGAGCGATTGGGACGGCTACCTGAACGCCATGCGCGCCCGCCGCGAGTTTTTCCGTAAAACAGGCCGGGCAACAGCGTCCGACCACGGCCATCCGACAGCGCGAACCGCTGACCTTGATAAAGGCGCGTGTCAAAAACTTTTGGACCTGTGCCTCTCAGGCAAAGCGGCGCCGGATGAGACGGATTTATTTCGCGCGCAAATGCTGACAGAAATGGCGGGCATGTCCATTGAAGACGGCATGACTTTGCAAATTCATCCCGGCAGCTATCGTAATCATAATGACCCGCTGTTTGCAAAATATGGCGCGGACAAGGGCGCGGATATTCCGATGCGGGTCAACTACACCCAATCGCTGCAACCGCTCCTGTCCAAATACGGCAATGACCCGAAATTAAAGGTCATTTTGTTCACGCTGGACGAGTCAAATTATGCACGCGAGCTGGCCCCGCTGGCCGGGCATTATCCGTGCCTTAAGCTGGGGCCGCCTTGGTGGTTCCATGACAGCCCGCAAGCCATGCTGCGCTTCCGTGACCAAGTCACAGAGACAGCAGGTTTTTATAATACGGCCGGCTTTAACGACGACACCCGCGCCTTCCTGTCAATTCCGGCCCGCCATGACGTGGCCCGCCGCATGGATTGTCATTTCCTGTCTTTACTGGTGACAGAACATAAAATCAGCATGGCTGAGGCAGAAACGATTATTATCGACCTGACCTATAATCTGGCTAATGAGGCTTACAGCCTGGATCTTGAGGCTAAAACCGCATGAGCCGCCTATCCGACAGAACGCTTGGCGATGTAAACGCCGGGGCTCAGACGCCGGGCTATGAGCGCGCAAAAGCCGGCATCGGCATTGTCCATATCGGGCCGGGCGCTTTTCACCGCGCCCATCAGGCGGTTTTTACCGACCGCGCCATGGAAATCTCCGGCGGGGATTGGGGTATTTGCGGTATATCCTTAAACAGCCGCGCAACAGCCGAGGACCTGAGCGCGCAGGACGGGCTTTACACGCTGGCCATCAAAGATGTGTCGGCAAGCCATCGTATCATCGGTTCGATGAAAAAAGCGCTCTGCGCCAAAGACGACCCGGCCGCTGCGCTTGCGCAACTGACCGCGCCGCAGACAAAATTTGTGACATTGACGATTACGGAAAAAGGCTACGCGCTGACGTCCGGCGGGGATTTGGATAAGAGCAATGCGCGCATTGCTGCCGATTTGAAAACCCCGGATAGCCCCGCCTCCGCTATCGGCTATCTGGTCAAAGCCTGCGCCCTGCGTAAAGAGGCCGGCACGCCGCCTTTAACGATTATCAGCTGCGATAATCTCCCCGCAAACGGTGACAAGCTGCGCACAGTCTGCATTCAATTTGCCAAAGGCGTGGACGTCAATTTGGCCTCTCATATCAGAAATGATGTGCGCTTTCCCAATACCATGGTGGACAGCATTACGCCGGCCACGGATGACGGCGTTTTGGCTGATGTTGAGGCCGCTATCGGCCTGACCGATAAAGCGCCTGTGCAGCGCGAAGCGTTTGCGCAATGGGTCATTGAAGACAATTTGCCTGATGAGCGCCCGGATTGGGCCGCCGCAGGGGCGACGATTACGCCGGACGTCCATATCTATGAGATGGCCAAGCTGCGCGTGCTCAACGGGGCACACTCTACGCTGACATATTTAGGTTTGTTAACGGGCAAAGACACTGTGCTGGACGCCATCAACAATGATGACCTGCGCGGCTTTGTCTCCGCACTTATCGAGCGCGAAACCCTGCCGACCCTGACAGATACCGACGGCATGGATTTGCCGAAATATTGGAGCCAAATCAGGGCGCGGTTTGAAAACCCGAATATCCGCCACCTTCTGGAGCAAATCTCCCATGATGGCAGCCAGAAAATCCCGGCGCGAATTTTGCCGGTGATTGAGTATCACCTGAAAAACGATCACATCGCCCCGCACGCCTGTTTTGTGCTCGCCGCATGGATTGCGTTTAATCAGCAGCGCCGCACCGTCGGCAACCCGCCAACAGATGCGTTCTTGACCGCAATGGAGAGCGATTTACCGGACCCGGCCTTACCGGCAGACCGATATGCCGGGGATTTTTTGAATTTATCGCAAGTAATTCCCGCAAAAATAGGGCATAACCCCCGCGTTCGAGCCGCTGTCATGGACGCCTGTTTAAAGATTGCTGAACTAGGGACCCACGCAGCGATTATCGCAGCCGGTAAGAATTCTTAACGCTGATTATCAGCACATCTTAACGCGACCGCCCGCAGAGGCGGCGCAGACTAAAACTCAGGAGACACTATGTCTGAAAAATTCTTATCCTTTGGCGAAATTATGCTTCGCCTGCGTACAAACGGCTACGAGCGGTTTTTCCAAAGCCCAAGCTTCGAAGCCACTTTTGGCGGCGGCGAAGCCAATGTTGCGGTATCATTGTCCAATTACGGTTTTGATGCGGGCTTTATTTCCGCCCTGCCCGATAATGATATCGGCCAAAACGCTATTAATTCCCTGCGCGCGCTCGGCGTTGATACACAGCACGTCAAGCGCCAAGGCGACCGCGTCGGAATTTATTATCTTGAAACGGGTGCCAACCAGCGCCCGTCCAAAGTCATCTATGACCGCGCCGCGTCTTCTATCTGCGAAGCGAAAGTCGGTGATTTTGATTGGCCGACCATCTTTAAGGGTGCAAAATGGCTGCATATCACGGGTATTACGCCGGCCCTGTCCCAAGACTCCGCTGACTTGTCCCTGGAGTGCGTGAAAGAAGCTCAGAAGGCCGGCGTCACAACGTCTTGCGATTTTAACTTCCGCGGTAAGCTGTGGAAATACGGCAAGACCGCGCCGGAAGTCATGAAAGATTTGGTCAAGCATATCGATGTCGGCATCGCCAATGAAGAAGACTGTCAAAAGTCTTTGGGCATTTCCGTTGACGTTGATGTTGAAAGCGGCTCCGGCCATTTGGACCTGTCCAAATATGAAGAGCTGTCACAAAAAGTGCTCGATATTTATCCGGGCATGTCGACAATCGCCATTACGCTGCGCGCCGCTGTTAATGCCAATATTAACGGCTGGTCAGCCTGTATGCGCGACCGCAAGAACGGCTTTTTGTCCTCCAAGAAGTATGAACTGACAGACATCGTTGACCGCGTCGGCGGCGGTGACAGTTTCGCGTCTGCCTTTATTGCGGGCTACAATCTTTATGAAGATCGTCAGCAAAGCCTGGAATTTGCTGTGGCCGGTTCCGCGCTTAAGCATTCTATCCTTGGCGACTTTAACCGCGTAAACCGCAAAGAAGTCGAAGCCCTGATGGGCGGCGACGGCTCCGGCCGCGTTCAGCGCTAAGGCTGAATTATTGCGCGCGGGGCGAAATGTCCCGCGCGTCACCTCTGCCATCACTATATTGAGCGACACATATTATGAAAATTACCAATATCAAAACAATCGTCACATGCCCTGACCGTAACTTTGTTACCGTCAAAATTGAGACAGATGAGGGTATTTACGGCATTGGTGACGGTACGCTGAACGGACGTGAACTCGCCGTTGTCTCTTATATTGATGACCACATTGCCCCAACCCTGATCGGTAAAGACGCCGGCCGGATTGAAGATATTTGGCAATATTTATATCGCGGTTGTTATTGGCGCCGGGGCGCAGTGACAATGACGGCGATTGCTGCGATTGATACCGCGCTTTGGGATATTAAAGCCAAGGCGGCGAACATGCCGCTCTATCAACTTCTGGGCGGAAAATCCCGCGACGGCGTTATGGTTTACGGCCACGCCAATGGCGCCGATATTGCGGAAACAACGGACGAAGTCGCAAAATATCTCGATATGGGCTATAAAGCCATTCGTGCCCAAACCGGTATTCCGGGCCTGTCGTCGACTTACGGCGTGTCCAAAGACAAAATGTATTACGAGCCGGCCGACGGCAATTTGCCGACAGAAAATATCTGGAGTACGTCCAAATATATCAACCATATCCCGAAGCTGTTTGACACGCTGCGCGATAAATTCGGTTTCGATTTTCACCTACTCCATGACGCGCATCACCGGTTAACCCCGATTGAAGCGGCGAAAGTCGGTAAATCTCTGGAAGATTATTCTCTGTTCTGGCTCGAAGACACGGTGCCGGCTGAAAACCAGGAAGCGTTTCGGATGATACGCCAACATACAACAACGCCTTTGGCCGTCGGCGAGATTTTCAATTCCGTATGGGATTGCAAGCTTTTGATTGAAGAGGGCTTAATTGACTTCGTCCGTTCGACTGTTGTGCACGCCGGCGGAATTTCGCATTTGAAGAAAATCTTTGAATTTGCGGCCATGCACCATGTGCGCTCCGGCTCTCATGGGGCGACTGATTTATCGCCGGTTTGCCTTGGCGCAGCCGTGCACCTTGATACGGCTATTTATAATTTCGGCGCGCAGGAATATATGCGCCATACGGAAAAAACGGACGCGGTATTCCCGCACAGCTACTCATTTAAAGACGGCTATCTCTATCCCGGCGAAACACCGGGGCACGGCGTCGATATCGACGAAGAGCTGGCGGCGAAATATCCTTATAAGCGGGCTTATCTGCCGATTAACCGGCTCGAAGACGGCGCTATGTTTAACTGGTAAAATCGCAAAACATCCAAGCTTTCAGGCCCGGCCGGTACTTCCGGTTCGGGCCTTTGGTGGTAAAAACTCTGTAAAAAATATAAAATCGGGAATTGGATATGACAGGCTTTACCCCTTGTAAGCGCGCCCTTTTCATTACCGCAGCAGCAGCGGTTGTAACGCTTACCGGTTGCGACTCAGCAAACGAAAACCGAACACATAATGTGAACGGATATATCTCGGAGGCCGGGATTTCCGATACCACGGTACGCATTACTGAGGACCGGCAGCGCATTTCCAAAGGCTGGCACTATCTGGAAAACAGCGTCGCTGACGTCAAAGCGCTTAACGCCGCGCCCGGCTGGACGTCCGTTGATCTGCCCCATACATGGAATGCCGATGACACAACAGATGTCATTACCGGCTATCGCCGCGACGCCTCTTGGTATCGTAAAACCCTGAACATTACGCCCGCCGCCGGCAAGCGTTATTTCCTGCATTTTGAAGCCGCTCAAATGAAGGCACAGATTTATGTTAACGGCGAAAAAGCCGGTGATCATATTGGCGGTTATGTCGGCTTTGATATTGAAATTACCGACCGGGTTAAAGACGGCAATAATGAGATTTTAGTGCGCGTGGATAACGGCATCGACCTCAATCTGATCCCCTCGCAAAAAGCGGATTTTTTCCAATATGGCGGCCTGACCCGCGATGTATTTATTTTTTCCGCGCCTGAAAACAGGCTCAAACAAGTTCGGGTTCAAACCCCTGATGTTTCAGAGCAAAGCGCCACGATTAGGCTCGAAGCCTTTGTCGACGGTCAGAGCGGATTTACACCCGCCGGTTATCGCACAACGATTACAGGGCCGGACGGCGCGGTCGTGGCGAGCGGCGACGCGATGGCGTTCACGATTGAAAACCCCGCGCTCTGGCATCCGGATACGCCGAACCTTTACCGGCTGAAAACCGAAATGATGGACGGTGACGGCAATGTTGTCGACACATTCGAAGATAATTTCGGCCTGCGTTGGTTTGAGTTTAAAGCCAATGGTCCGTTTTTCTTAAACGGCAAACGCTTGCTTTTGCGCGGGACGCACCTGCATGAAGGCTTTGCCGGCAAGGGCTCGGCCATGACGGACGCGCAGCGCATAGCAGATTTGACTGCCATTAAAGAGATGGGCGCAAATTTTGTCCGTCTCGGCCATTACTCCCATGACCCGGTCATTTATGACACGGCCGATAAGCTCGGCATTATTCTTTATGATGAAGTGCCATGGAATCGCGGCGGTATGAGCCCTGACCCGCAGTGGCGCGATACCGTTCATTATCTGACGCGCCGCATGATTGAACAAAATTATAATCGCGCCTCTGTGTTTCTTTGGTCCTTGGGCAATGAAATGTATTGGCTGCCGGATCATGAAGGCGGCGGCGACAGAACGAAGGTCGCGGCAGAGCTGCAAATGATGCATGATATTGCCAAGGACATGGATCCCGGCCGCCTGACAACAATTCGAAAATTTCCGGAAGGCGCAGACATTATTGACGTCTACTCTCCGTCCATCTGGGCCGGCTGGTATGGCGGCGGCTATGTGCAGTACGCTGAAGCCATGCAAAAAGCGCGCGATGAGCATCCCTATCTTTTACATATGGAGTATGGCGGCAGTTCTCATGTCGGGCGCTATCTGGAAAAACCGTTCGGGCCTTATGGCACGGCGGACCCCGACACGCTCGGCACTGTAGAAGAGGCCGTCAACCAAACCGGCGTTATCTCAGTGGCTAAATCCAAAGTCTGGGACATGACTTATATGATCGATTTGTTTGACTGGCATTTGCGCGTGTCTGAAACCGATCCGGATTTCGCCGGTAATGCGCAATGGGCCTTTAAAGATTTCGGCACGCCAATCCGTCCGGAAAACCCGCTGCCATTTGTGAACATGAAAGGCCTTGTGCAGCGCGACGGCATTAAAAAAGATGTCTACCACGTCTTTGCGTCTTATTGGAAAAAAGACCCGGTCTGCTGGATTGAAAGCCCAAACTGGACTTACCGCACCGGCACAAAAGGCGAGACAAAAACAATCTCTGTTTTCTGTAATACTGACAGCGCGACCTTGTCTTTGAACGGAAAACCGCTGGGCAAGAAAAAACGCGATATTACAAAACACCCGGCGTCGGGCCTGACTTGGAATGTAGAGTTTAAAAACGGCAAGAACACCTTATCCGTCGACGGCTTTGATGCAGACGGTAAATCAGTGGCCGAGCACGGCTATGACCTGACCTACTCGACGGCTGAAATCGGCAAAATGGTCGACATTATTTTGACAACAGAGAAGAACGATGACGGCTCTGTGACCGTTTTCGCCGAGGCGCAGGATAAGGACGGCAATCGCGTTGTCTCTATGAATGATCGGGGATATTTCACCGTTGACGGCGGCGGAGCGTTTTTGAAAAACCAAGGCACGCCGACCGGCAGTCAGACGCGCGAATTTGCAAACGGGACCGCCTCTATCATCCTTTATCCGGGCGAGACTGACAGTCAGGTCAATATCCAAACGCAGGATTATCGCGGTTATTATATCACCGTTCCCGGCACGGGTGGCTGACAGGTCTTCATCCCGGTTAACGCCAAGTCAGGGCGCGCCGCCGACGCGCTTTAACGCGCGAGCCAGCCGCCATCGACCGGGAGGGTCACGCCCTGCACATAGCTTGAAGCATCAGAAGCAAGGAAGACAACCGCTCCGCCGAGTTCTTCCGGCTTGCCCCAATGGCCGGCAGGAATACGGCCTAAAATTGCGGCATTGCGCTCGGGATCAGCTTGCAGGGCCGCGGTGTTATTGGTCGCAAAATAGCCCGGCGCGATTGCGTTGACATTAATGCCATGCGCGCCCCATTCATTAGCCAAAATGCGGGTCAGGCCCATCACGCCGGATTTGGACGCCGTGTAAGACGCGACGCGAATGCCGCCCTGATAAGACAGCATAGACGCAATATTAACAATCTTGCCGGACGCTTTGCGTGCAACGGCTGATTTGGCAAAGGCTTGGGAGAGGAAGAACAGGGATTTAATATTGACGTTCATCACGTCATCCCAGTTTTCTTCCGTAAAATCGAGCGCGTCCTCGCGGCGGATAATACCGGCATTATTGACGAGAATATCGACCGGACCGGCTGTCTCTTCGACCTGCGCAAAGACGGCGGCCATTTCACCGGTCTTGCCTAAATCGGCGAGCACTTGGTGACATTCACGACCGATCGCTTTGATTTCTTTGATTGTGTCATCGGCGCTGCTGCGGCCAACCAAAACCATGTCAGCTCCCGCTTTGGCCAGCGCGATTGCCATGCCTTGACCGAGACCGGTATTGGCACCGGTTACCAGAGCGCGGCGGCCGGTTAAATCAAATGGATTGTCAGTCATGTTCTGCCTCATCAGTAAAAATCATTTGAATCGGTATAACCAATCATGCCCCGTCATGCACGACTAAATTGTAAAAATTAAAGACAGCTTTTTGGGTCAACCGTGTCCATGCCAAGCGCTTCGCCGACGGCTGCATAGGTCAGCTTGCCTTCGCAAACGTTTAAACCGTTTAGCAAATGCGGATCATCGGCCATAGCCTGCCTCCAGCCCTTGCGGGCAATGTTTTTGGCGTATCCGACCGTGGCCGCGTTCAGGGCATAGGTCGACGTTCGCGATACCGCGCCGGGCATATTGGCAACGCAGTAATGCACAACGCCGTCAACAATATAAGTCGGGTCTGCGTGAGTAGTCGGCTTGGACGTTTCAAAGCAGCCGCCCTGATCAATGGCGACATCGACCAAAACCGCGCCCTCTTGCATCGTTTTTATCATCTCGCGCGTGACAAGCTTTGGCGCCGCCGCGCCCGGTATCAAAACCGCCCCAATGACCAAATCTGCCGTTTTAATCAAGTCCGCCAGCACAGCCGGCGTTGACCGAATAATCTTCGCTCTGACCCCAAAATAATTCGACAGCTTTTCCATAACCGTATTGCTGCGCTCCAATATCGTAACGTCAGCATGGAGTCCGACCGCCATTTGCGCCGCATTAAAGCCGACATCGCCGCCGCCGATAATCACGACTTTGGCCGGCGCCGTCCCCGGCACGCCGCCGACTAAAACCCCGCGCCCGCCGCCGGTTTTTTGAAGCGCCGTTGCGCCGACCTGTACGGAGAGACGTCCGGCGACTTGGCTCATCGGGGTCAGAAGCGGCAGTCCGCCGTCATCGTCTGTGACGGTTTCATAAGCGATGCAAACCGCGCCTGATTTTATCAGGTCTTCGGTCTGCGCGCGGTCCGGGGCCAGATGCAAATAAGTATAAAGAATTTGCCCGGGGCGCAGCATGGCCCGCTCGGCCGCTTGCGGCTCTTTGACTTTTATAATCATATCAGCCTGCGCAAAAACCTCAGCGGCCGTTTGGACGATGGCCGCGCCGGCCGCTTTATAATCGGCATCGCTTGCGCCAATCCCGGCGCCGGCGGCGGTTTCAATCAGCACGTCCTGCCCTGCGGCGATCAGTTCGGCCACAGATTCAGGCGTCAGACCGACGCGAAACTCATTGTTTTTAATCTCTTTAGGAACGCCGATCAGCATAGCTCACTCCGATTGCCAAGATGAGCCGCCAGCCTAGAGCCGTTTTACCGTTTGGCAAGCGGGGTTAAAGCCAGCTTGGAACAGATTCTGTTTTTAATATTTCTTCTACAAGCGGCCTGTCTCTGACCACGGCATAGCGGTCACCGGAGACCAGAACCTCGGGAACCAAGGGACGGGTATTATACTGCCCGGCCTGCACCGCGCCATAAGCGCCGGCTGAATGCATAACGATGACATCGCCGCTGACCATTTGCGGGAATTCGCGCTGTTTGGTGAACGTATCACCGCTTTCGCAGACGGGACCGACAACATCGTATAGTTTTTGCGGCGTTGTCGGCTTGGGCGCAATAATCGGCTCAATTTCATGATAGGCGTCATAAAGGGCCGGGCGGATAAGGTCATTCATCGCCGCGTCTACAATCAGAAAATCGCGATTTTCACCGCGCTTTACATAAGTCACAGTCGAGAGCAGGACGCCGGCATTGCCCGCGATCATGCGGCCCGGCTCGAACACCATTTGCACGTCCAGATGCGCAGTGGCCTCTTTGACCATGGCGCCATATTCCGACGGAAGGGGCGGCGCAGGCGCGTTAGAGCCGTAAGGAATGCCGAGCCCGCCGCCAATATCAAACATTTTGATGGAATGCCCGGCGGCGCGAAGACGCTCTATAAGGCCTGAGACTTTTTCAATCGCAGCTTTAAACGGAGCCAGCTCGTCAATTTGGCTGCCGATATGTACATCAACGCCGACAATCTCGATCCCGGGCAATTCGGCCGCGCGGGCATAGGCCGCTTCTGCGGCCGACCAGGCCACGCCGAATTTATTTTCCGCCTTACCGGTGGAGATCTTCTCATGCCCGCCGGCCGTGACATCCGGGTTTACGCGAAAACTGATCGGGGCGCGCATGCCCATATCTACGGCGACGGCATTCAGCGCTTCAAGCTCCGGCTCTGATTCGACATTAAACATGCGAATGCCGGCTTTCAGCGCGGCGCGCATTTCCGCCGGTTTTTTGCCAACTCCTGAAAAAACAATCTTTGACGCCGGAATGCCCGCCGTCAGCGCGCGGGCCAGTTCCCCGCCGGAGACCACGTCCGCGCCCGCGCCAAGCTTGCCCAGCAAGGACAAAACAGCCAGATTGGAATTCGCTTTAACGCTGTAGGCAACAAGCACGTCACGCCCCTCAAAGGCGCCGGCAAAAACATTAAAGTGACGGGTCAGCGTCGCGGCGCTGTAGACGTAAACAGGAGTGCCGACCTCTTGGGCGATGCGCGCAAGAGAAACGTCTTCGGCATGCATGACGCCGTCTTTATAATCAAAGTGACGCATGACTTATGGCTGCGTTGAACCCTGACCCTGCGGGTCTTGCGGCGCTTCTGCCTCCGGGCGATTATCATCGCCCCACATGGGCGGCGGCGTTTGCAATTTGCCCCGTAAACCGCACGCGGACAAAACAAGTCCTGAGGCAATCAAGAGCGTTGCAGCTTTATATTTTGAATGACGGGTCATAGCGCTTCCTAATAACAGGCCGTACCTTTATCGCGAATAGGCCCGCGCGCCAACCCTTGAGACCGGTTAAGGCGGCTTTTGCCGCATGTGAATAAATACGTCTTTTAGATTGCACTGCGCGCGCGGGCAGGCAAATATGCGCGCAAATAAAGGACTGCCATGACAGAAACATCAAAGCCGAAGCCCGACACGCCTCTGGCCAAAATACAAGCCGCTGCCGAGATTTACGGCATGCGCAGTTTTGATAATTACGTACAGATTCGCTCTGTCGCCGAACAAATCCGCGACGGCTTGTGTCAGTTTTTGGATAATGGCCAGAAATGCGTCTTTTTGGTGCCGCCGCAAGGCGCGTTCGCGGCGCAGGAATATGGCTCCGGCGCCTACTCAGTGTCCGGCAAAGGCTTTTTACCAATGGAACCGATTGCGTTCGGTTTGGCCGTACAGGTTTCCACTCTGGGCGATTACATGCGCATCGTGCTGCAATGCCGCAAAGAAGGCGAAAAAATCTTCCTGCAATTAGATGAGCATACGGTCTTTGATTTTGACCTGCCGTTTAATCAAAGTGATCTGGAGGGGGCCTATAACGGCATCTATAAATATCTGCTCGGCTGGTTTGAAACCCGCGTTGCCCGTTATGATGACGGTCATTACGGCGGCGGTGATATCGGGTTTGACATACAGCGCGCCTCCAACTCATAATCCCAAATAAAGCATAAAGCGCGCAGGGCGAGTCGCGCCGTGTTTGCACGACAATAACTTCGACTGAAGGGCCTGATATATGGCTGATACTGCATCCCACATTGTACATTTATTGCCGCTTAAAATGGCGCTCATCGGCGGCCTTGGCATCGGCGCGCAATGGCTGGCGTGGAAGCTGCAAAAGCCCGCAATCGTCCTGATGGCTTTGGCCGGACTTATGTTCGGTCCGCTCATCGGCTATTTGCAAAGCTTTAACATGCCGGATTTTTTAGCCGGATTGCTCGATGCACTCAGGCTGAATCCCGTTCAGGATTTCGGAGATTTGCTGCGGCCCGTCATCGGGATTTCCGTTGCCATTATCCTGTTTGAAGGCGGCCTGACGCTTAAATTTTCAGAGCTGCGAGACGCCTCGAAACCGGTGCGCCGCATGATCTTATTTGCGGGCCCGATATCATGGGCCTTAGGCACATGGGCGGCCTACTCAATCGTCGGCTTGCCGCTTGATATTTCCGCGATGGTCGGCGGGCTTTTCGTTGTGACAGGACCGACGGTTATCATCCCGCTTTTGCGGCAAGCGCATTTATCGGACCGTCCGGCCAACGTGCTGAAATGGGAAGGCATCGTCAACGATCCCGTCGGCGCCCTGCTGGCTGTCGGCGCTTATGAATATATCAAGTTTACGCAGGCCGGAGAGAGCGTGCAGTTTGCTTTCGGCATGTTGGTATTTGCCGCCGTGCTCGGCACAATTGTCGGCGTAGCCTCCGGCTACGGTCTGGCCTGGGCGTTTCGCAAAGGGCACATTCCGGAATATCTCAAAGCGCCGGTCGTACTGGCTTGGGTCCTGCTGATTTATGTTTTGGCAAATGAGCTTGCCGAAGAAACCGGCCTTTTGGCGGTGACCGCTATGGGCATTACCATGGCCAATACGAAATATGCCGCCATGGTGGAAATGCGCCGGTTTAAAGAAAACATTGCCGTCTTGCTGGTCTCAGGCGTGTTTGTCATTTTGACGGCCACCCTGACCCCGCCGGTCATTAAGAGCTTTGTCAGCGATCCTAAAATTGCGCTGTTTGTTTTGGCCGTTATGTTTTTGGTTCGTCCGATTGCCGTGTTTGTCGGCACGTTTAAATCCGGCCTGAACTGGCGTGAGACCTTACTGATTTCATGGATTGCGCCGCGCGGTATCGTCGCCGTCGCTGTGGCCGGTTTCTTTGCGACAGAGCTTGTCGCTATGGGCCGCACAGATGGCGCCATGTTTATACCGCTCGCCTTCGCGCTGGTCTTTGCGACGGTTCTGGCGTCCAGTTTTACCGTGACGCCAATGGCCAAGATTTTAGGCCTGGCGACAGAAAATAAAGAAGGCGTGCTGATTGTCGGCGCAAACCCATGGTCATTGGGCCTTGCCAAAGGCCTGAAAGATATGGGCGTGCCGGTGACAATAGCCGATACAAATTGGCGCCGCCTTCGCGGCGCACGCCTTGAAGGCCATGACGTATTTTACGGCGAAGTCCTGTCAGAAAATGCTGACCATCGCCTGGATCACCGCAAGTTTAACTACTTAATCGCGGTCACGCCGAATGACGCCTACAACTCTCTTGTCTGCGTTGAGTTTGCGCCGGAGCTGGGCCGTCACCGCGTCTTCCAAATGGCGGGGCAGGACAAAGAGGAAAATGATCCGAACATGATTACCTTTACCTCGCGCGGGCGTTTGCTCTCAACAGCCGGGCGCACATTTGACGCGCTGACGCAAGATTGGTGGAAGGGCTGGCGTTTTCGCTCCACCACGTTGTCCGAAGAATATACGATGGACAGGCTGATGGAAGATCGCGGCGAGCAGGATATCCTGCTGTCTAAATCCCCGGATGGCGCGCTGGATATTCTTCAAGCCGGCCAGAAGCTGAAAACCGGTCCCGGCTGGAGCGTTCTGACCTTCGGTCCTGTTCGTGAAGACAAAGCGGCGAGTGTGGCCTCGGAAGGCGGTGAGCGCGGGGCGCTGCCGGCTTAGGCTACAGCGCAAGCTCCGGCACCGCGTTTTCCAAAGATGCGCGGGCCGGCAGGTAAACGGTCACAACCGTGCCCTGCCCTTCTTCGGATTCCAGATCCGTCCAGCCGCCGTGACGCTCAACAAATCGTTTAACCAAAGCCAGGCCAAGACCTGCCCCGCCGCGCGTTGACTGGAACGTCTCAAACACTTTGGGCTGCACTTCATCGGAAATGCCGACGCCGTCATCTTTGACTTTAATCTCAACGCCGGTCGCCGTCTTGGCTGCCGCAATCTCAATATTTCCGCCGGCGCCGGTATAACGCAGCGCATTTGAGAGCAGGTTATGCATAACCTGTTTCAAGCGTTTTTCATCGGCGCGAATAACGCCGATATCGTCCGGGCATTTCAGCTGCAAATCAATCTGCGTATCCTCGGCCTTTATCAGCGCATATTCTACAGCGCCGCTAAGCAGGCTGTGCACGTTCACATCACCCAGATCTAAATCCAAAACATCGGCATCAATCGCGGTAATGTCCAAAATATCATTAATCATCTGCTCCAGATCCGCCGAAGCAGCCGTAATAGAGCCCAAATATTCTTCGGCGCGCTCTGATAGCTTACCCGCCACGCCGGATGTGAGCATATCGGCATAGCCCGATATGGTCGTCAGCGGCGTGCGCAACTGATAGCTGACCAAACCGACAAAGTCAGATTTAACCCGGTCGGCGGCTTCCATTGCTTCGGCGCGTTCAATCAGCGCCGTTTGCGCTTTGCGCGAGGCGGTAACATCATTCCAGGCAATCAAAGTCGCGCCGTCCGGCAGGGGCCGCGACAGATAGGACAGCAGGGAATCATCGCTGCGTTTAATCTCACCGGTAACGTGGCGACGCACTTCCGGGCTTGGGTCCGTTGTTCGGGCTTTCAAATCAGACCAGAAATCGCGATCATGGTAAAAGCGCAGGCTGCGGGCGATAAGCTCGTCAAAATGCGGCTCATCGGTCAGGGCAGCTTCGTCCAAATCCCACAGATTGGCGAAAGAGGCATTTGAGACCTTCAACCGCCCGTCCGGCCCGAACACAGCAATGCCCTCAGACAGCTTATCCAGCGTCGCGCGCTGCACGCCGATCAGCGTGTTAAACCGGCTCTGCATAGTCATGCGGTCGGTCATGTCTTCGAACAGCAGTGACAGACCGCCATGCGGGTCGCGCATGCGCACTAAGCGCAGCGTGCGTCCGTCCGGCAGCGGCCAAATCTCGTCCGGCGTTTCATCCGGCCAGTCTGTATAAAATGACAGCTCTTGGTCTTTGAAAGCGCGGTAGTCATCCTGCTCAGGCAAGCGGCGTTTTTCGCGCAGCGCGTCAAGCCATTCTGAATGGGTCGGCGCGCTTTGCAGCCATGCTTGGTCCAGCGCAAATATTTCGGCAAATGCGGTATTGGTAAATGTGATCTTGCGATCTGCGCTGAAAACCACAACGCCTTCAGACATGCGGTTGAGGGTTTCGTCATGGGCGCGAATATGGCGGGTCAGGGTTTCGCGCAAAGTCTCGGCCTCAGTGGCGTCCACAGCAATGCCGGTCGCACCGCCGGAGATCGGAAACAAGGTCACGGACATTGAGCGCCGTTTGCCCTCAACCACGATATGACGAATTTCCTCGCGCCGCTGATTACTAGCCAGAACGGCCTGTGTTTGCTCGCCCGCTGCATCATCAAGCTGAATTTGCCGGCTTAAAACGTCGGCCTGATCGTCCGCGCTAACCGCTTTGACATAGGCGTCATTGGCCCATTCTATACGCCCTGTTCCGGTCACACGCCACATCGGAAACGGCGCGCGGCGCATCATATCCATAAAAGCAACCGGATCTTTGGCCGCCTGCAATTTATCGTCCTGAAAGCGCGACATAGCCGTGCGCGCATCTTCCGACCGCACGCTGGCATCTTGCAGCCACAGCACGACCTGCGCCCCGGCGGGCCGGCCGTCAGCTTCTATGACCTGTCCGCCCGGCAGCTTGATCGTGGCCGAAAATCCGTCCCCGTTTGTGCGCAGGGCTTTGACGTAGCGGCGCAGTGTAGAGCCGGAAACCGTCTCATGATCGGCAATCCCGTCAAGCACATTGCGGGCAAATTCGCGCGGATTCCCGGGCTCCGCAAATCGCACCAGTGAAGCCAGAGCGGCCGTGCTGCCATAAACCTTCGGCTCGCCCCAATCGGCGCCGGACGGAATCGATTCTTCCCAAACCAATATTAATCCGGGATATGCGCCGAAAACGCTGTCAACACGGGCCAGGCTTTGATCCAGTTCTGCGCAGCGATCTTTCCAGCGCCCCGCAGATTGCCGCGGGCCGGCCGTAATGCGTGAGGCGACAAAGCCGACCGTGACTGCAAAGGCCACAGCGCCGCCGGTGACGAGCAAGCTAAGACTTTCGGTGGAGAGAAGGGACACGCGGCACGCCTGTTGATCGGTTAATTAACGCTTTTACCGTGCTTATAGCGGCTTAGGGTTAATTTCAATTAACGTCTTACGCGAAAACCGGAATTTATAGGCATAAAAAAACCTGCATCCGCGCGAGCGAATGCAGGTCCTAAGTCAATTGGATTGCGACTATTTCCGAGCCAGCAAATCGCGAATTTCTGCGAGGAGAACTTCGTTCGCCGGAACTTCTGCCGGCGCTTCTTCTTCGGCCTTCTTAGCTTTGTTCATGCCTTTGATGATCATGAACAAGACCCATGCCAAAATTGCAAAAGCAATAATTGCATTGATGAATGAGCCATAGCTGATTGCAGAGCCTGTGCCTTCGATGATGGCGCCATTGGCGTCAACAGCCGCTTCGGTCAGGACGATTTTCTTCGCGCTGAAGTCCAAGCCGCCTGAGAAGTGACCGATAACCGGCATAATAACATCTTCGATTAATGACTTGATGACGGTACCGAAAGCGCCGCCCATGATGATGCCAACGGCCATGTCCATCATGTTGCCCTTCATGGCAAATTCTTTAAATTCTGAGATCATTCCCATAATGTGTTCCCCTCTAAGGATAATAATGCACGTGCTGTTATAGCACGCTGCGCCCCAAGTAAGGAATTTATGGTTAAAAAAGGCTTAAGTAAACCTATTTGCGCGTCGCGTCGATACGGGCCTTAAGTTCTTTGCCTGTACGGAAAAAAGGTATCCACTTCTCCGGAACAGAGACGGATCCGCCCGTGCGCGGATTACGGCCGACACGCGGCTTGCGATAGCGCGGCGAAAAGGCGCCAAACCCGCGAAGCTCGACTCGGGCGCCGCTTTCCAAAGTCTGCGTGATAGTTTCAAAAACCGTCAGCACAACGCGCTCAACATCAGCACGCGAGAGGTGCGGGTTTTCTTCTGTCAGTTGATCAATGAGTTCAGACTTAAGCATGTGATGTTTAAAGCATTTTTCAGACAGGCCGGCAATACAAAACGCGCGCAAATCTGGCCGGCGGCCTGATTATGCGACAGCGCTGCCGCCGACAGTCAGGTTTTCCAGATATAAGGTCGGCTGCCCGACGCCGACCGGAACGCCCTGCCCGGCCTTACCGCAAACGCCGATCCCGGGGTCCAATTCCATGTCATCACCGATCATTTTAACTTGCGTCAGCACAGTCGGACCGTCGCCGATAAGGGTTGCGCCTTTGACCGGCGCCTTAATTTTTCCGTCTTCGACCAGGTAAGCTTCGGTGCATTGGAAGACGAACTTACCGGAGGTAATATCCACCTGTCCGCCGCCGAAGTTTGTTGCATATATGCCGTTTTTCAGCTCAGCCACAACCTGCTCTGCCGGCGTCTCTCCGCCGAGCATGAACGTATTGGTCATGCGCGGCATGGGCGCGTGGGAATAGCTCTCGCGTCGTCCGTTGCCGGTCACGTCCACGCCCATAAGGCGCGCATTGAGGCGGTCTTGCATATAGCCTTTTAAGATGCCGTCTTCGATTAAGACGGTCGGCTTGGTCGGCGTGCCTTCATCATCAATGGTCAGGCTGCCGCGGCGGCCTTTAAGGGAGCCGTCATCGATAATTGTCACGCCCGGCGCGGCAACCCGCTCGCCCAATTTTCCGGCAAAAGCCGATGTGCCTTTGCGGTTAAAATCGCCCTCAAGACCATGACCGATGGCTTCATGCAGCAATACGCCCGGCCAGCCGGGGCCCAACACAACATCCATCTGCCCGGCCGGGGCCGGTATGGCGTCCAGATTGGTTTTTGCGCGGCGCAGCGCCTTATCGGCCAGGTCCTTCCACGCCGCCGGATCAACAAATTCATCATAGGCTGCGCGCCCGCCGGCGCCGGCAAATCCGGTTTCGCGGTGGCCGCCGCGCTCTGCCGTGACCGACACATTCAGGCGCACGAGCGGGCGAATATCGTCGTAACGCTCTCCGCCGGCGCGCATAATGCTGACGGCGCGGCGTGTGCCGGACAGGGTCACAGACACCTGCACAACAGACGGATCGCCGGCCCGGCAATAGGCATCAATCTCCTGTAAAAGCTCGACTTTGACCCCGAACTCGGGATGGGCGACCACATCAACATCCGGGTAAAGCGCCGCATTTGTGCGTGCCGGACCGGGCGCAGCGACGCCGTTATAGCCGGATTTCGCAATGCCCGCCGCAGCGGCCGCGCGGGTCAGCGCGCCAAGAGACATATCCGTGCTTTGCGCAAATCCTGTCGTCTCGCCCGCCACGCAGCGCAGGCCGAAGCCGCGCGAGCTGTCAAAGCTGGCTGTTTTTAGGCGGCCGTCATCAAAGGTCAGCGCTTCTGAGCTGCCGCGTTCTAAATAAAGCTCGCCGTCATCGGCGCTTTTCAGCAAATCATCCAAAACGCCTTGCGCCTGCTCGGCCGTTAAATCGGCATCATCAAAAATATAATCGCTCATGAAGGACTTTCTGCGCTGTTTGGGGCCGGACGGACAGTAATTTTAATGCGACAATCCGCGCGGGAATTTACAGTGCTATATAGGGCGCGCTCCCGTATATTGTAAGCCATATCGGCAGACTCGCGTCTGCTTTCTTTTTAATTGCGAGGAACACATGCGCAAATCACGTATTTTAGGATGGCTGGGCAGTGCCGCTTTGGCTGCTGCGCTCGCCGGCGCGGCTCATGCGGCCGGCGTGCCGACGGACGGGTCAATCGGCTTTCAGGAATCTGTAACGCCTAACATGGACATGGTGGAAAAGCTGCACACGATTGCTTTTGTCATCATCACGGCCATTGTTGTTTTGGTGCTGGGCCTGATGATTTTCATTATGCTGCGCTTTAACGAAAAAGCCAATCCGGTTCCGTCAAAAACAAGTCATAACACCCTTCTTGAGGTCGTTTGGACGGCTGCGCCGGTGATGATTGTCTTGTTCCTGATTGCCGTAGCAACCCGCCCGCTCTACTATCTCGACACCATCCCTGAAGATGCCATGACCGTTAAGGCTATCGGCAATCAGTGGAACTGGGATTATGTTTACCCTGACCATGGCGGGTTTGAATTTAACTCCGCGCCTTTGACGATTGAAGAAGCGGCAGAGAAAAATGTTCCCGGCCGCCTCGCCGTCACAGAGCCGATGGTTGTTCCGGTCGGCCAAAAAATCCGCGTTATTGTCACCGCGTCTGACGTGCTTCACGCTTTTGCCGTTCCTGCATTCGGCGTGAAAATTGACGCGGTCCCCGGCCGCCTGAACGAGACATGGTTTGAAGTGCGCGAGCCCGGCACATATTACGGACAGTGCTCCGAAGTGTGCGGCCAGCTTCACTACAACATGCCGATTGAGGTTCGCGTCCTGCCGCAGGCAGAGTTTGACGCTTGGGTTCTGGAGAAGAACCCTGAATATGTAAAAAATGAGGGCATCACCACAGAAGCCCGCAACACGAATACCGGAGAATAGATCATGGTAGCGATTGACGGTCACAGCGACGCACACGCGCACAGCGACAAGCCAAGCTTTTTCAAGCGCTGGTTCCTCTCCACCAACCACAAAGATATCGGTACGCTGTATCTTTGGTTCGGTATGGCTTCGGGCCTTTTGGGCGGCTTTTTGTCGTTCATGATGCGCCTCGAGCTGAAAGAGCCCGGCATTCAAATCTTTGCATCAGAGCACACCTATCTTGTGTTCACATCCATGCACGGCCTGATCATGATTTTCTTTATGGTCATGCCCGCCCTTATCGGGGGCTTCGGGAACTGGTTTGGGCCGCTGATGATCGGCGCGCCGGATATGGCCTTCCCGCGCCTGAATAATCTGTCCTTCTGGCTTCTGCCGGTTGCCTTTGTTCTGCTGGTCTCCAGCTTCTTTGTCCAAGGCTCTTCCGGCGGTGACGGATTTGGCGGGGGCTGGGTGATGTACCCGCCGCTCTCGACCTCCGGGCATGAAGGCCCGGCCTTTGACCTGATTATTATGGGTCTTCTGGCGGCCGGTTTTGCGTCTATTTTCGGTGCCATTAACTTCATCACGACAATTTTGAACATGCGCGCACCGGGCATGACCATGCACAAAATGCCTTTGTTTGCCTGGTCTATTCTTGTGACAGCCTTCCTGCTGCTTCTGGCTCTGCCGGTTTTGGCGGCGGCTTTGTTCATGCTGTTCTTTGACCGTAATGCCGGCACAGGCTTCTTTAACCCGGCCATGGGCGGTGACCCTGAAATGTTCCAGCATTTGTTCTGGTTCTTCGGTCACCCGGAAGTCTACATCATGATTCTGCCGGCTTTCGGTATTGTCTCCCACGTCGTTTCGACCTTCTCCAAAAAGCCGATCTTCGGCTATCTCGGCATGGCCTACGCCATGGTCGCGATTGGCGTTGTCGGCTTCGTTGTTTGGGCTCACCACATGTACACAGTGGGCATGGACGTTGATTTGAAGCTTTACTTCATGGTTGCCACATTGGTGATTGCGGTGCCGACCGGCATTAAAATCTTCTCATGGCTGGCGACAATGTGGGGCGGCTCTATCAAGTTTACCATCCCGATGATGTGGGCGATTGCCTTTATCTTCCTGTTCGTCGTCGGCGGCGTTACAGGCGTTGTCCTGTCCATGCCGGCGATTGATGTGGCCTTGCACGATACTTATTATGTCGTGGCTCACTTCCATTATGTTCTGTCGCTCGGCGCGGTCTTCGGCCTGTTCTGCGGCTTCTACTACTGGTTCGGTAAAATCTTCGGCGTTATGTATAACAAACTGCTGGCACAGATTCACTTCTGGACGTTCTTTATCGGCGTGAACGTGGTTTTCTTCCCGCAGCATTTCCTCGGAATGCAGGGCATGCCGCGCCGCTATATCGACTATCCTGTTGAGTTCGCGACCTATAACGAGATTTCGACTTACGGTGCGTTCATTACATTGGCCGGCGTTATCGCTTTCTTCGTCATGCTCGCCGAAGCCTTCATCGTGCGCCGTCCGGCCGCTGATAATTACTGGGGCGAAGGCGCAACGACGCTGGAATGGACTCTGTCCTCTCCGCCGCCTTACCATCAGTTCAACACACTGCCGCGCGTGAAGTAAGGCGCGCTGCCGGAACTGACCTGAAATGGCAGTTAATTTGAAAATCAGAAAAGCCGGCGCAATTACAGCGCCGGCTTTTTTGTTGGCCGCTTGCGAGAATCCGCCGCCCGGCGAGTTGCAGCATTTTATTTGGTTCATCGGCCATCCTGAAATTTTCATCCCACTCGCCGTTATTATTTTTGGGCCGCTGTATTACCTCGGCGTCAAAAAATTCGGGCGGCCACGCGGAATTATGGCGCATTGGGCACTCGGCGCGGCGTTCCTTACCGCGGCGGCGGTGATAACGGGCGCGTCTTTAAAATCGCAAACGGGTGTGTTCGGAGCGGCTGATACCTATTTCCTAAAGGCCCATTACCGCTATGCGGCGACCGTCATCGCTTTCTTCGCCGTCTTCCCGCTCGTTTTGATCTTGCTGAAAACCGGGCTGCGCCGCCCTTACAGCCTGCGCTTGGCCCGCGTCCATTTTTGGCTGACTTTTATCGGTTTCAATGCACTCCTTCTGCCGCAATTCTTTATAGCGTTTCGCGGTATGCCGCGCCGATACGTTGATTATAAGGACACGTTTAATTGGGCGAATGCCATATCTGTAACGGGCGCCGTGATTATCCTTCTGTCTCTGGCACTATTTGCGGCCCTTATCATTGAGGCGATTATCCGAAAGCGGCCCCTGCCCGATAAATCAGACACGCCCATCGCCCGCACGTTCGATTAATATGCGCGGCATTTGGGCCTTTGGCTTTTGATGTACGTATCTGTATAAGACGCGAACAATCAAAGGCGACCTTTATGACGGACCCATCAACAGCACAGGCGTATAATCCCCCCCACGGCGAGGCGGGCCTCTCAGTCGCCGAGCCGCGTGATTTTTACGCGCTGATGAAGCCCCGCGTCATGACCTTGGTTGTCTTTACCGCCTGGGCCGGATTGGTCTGCGCGCCGGGGCAGATGAATTTGTTTTTGGCCGCAGCCTCTATTCTTTGCATTGCGGTCGGCGCAGGCGCATCGGCGGCGCTCAATATGTGGTACGAAGCCGACACAGACGCTTTGATGTCGCGCACAAAGACCCGCCCTTTGCCGGCCGGTAAAATGGACCGCAGCAGCGCGCTGGGTTTTGGGATTATTCTGTCCGCCCTGTCTGTGCTGGGCCTGGCGATTGCGTCAAATTATGTGGCAGCCGGGCTCTTGGCCTTTACGATATTTTTTTACGCCGTGATTTACACCATGTGGCTGAAACGCAGCACGCCGCAAAATATCGTCATAGGCGGCGCGGCCGGAGCGTTCCCGCCTATGGTCGGATGGGCAGCGGCGAGCGGCGATATTACAATCGACAGCACGCTTTTATTTCTGATTATATTCATGTGGACGCCGCCGCATTTCTGGGCGCTGGCGCTGTATAAAACCGGCGATTATCACAAGGCCGGCATTCCGATGATGCCCAATGTAAAAGGCGCAAAATCGACGCGCCTGCAGATTTTTGTCTATGCCCTTATCCTTGCCGTGACCTGCATAGGGCCGATTGTCACCGGGCTGGGCGGACCTATCTATATGCTGGTCGCCCTTGTTTTAAACCTCGGCTTTATCGCTTTGGCCTATAAAGTGTGGCAATCTCGCGCAGGAGAGCGCGCCGATGCCGCAGATGAAGCCGGGCTTTATGATGTTACAAAGGGGGACCGCGCCGCGCGTAACCTGTTTGCATTTTCGATCATTTATCTGTTCGCAATGTTCGGGGCGCTCAGCGCGGAGAGTTTAATTCGCAGCTTTTCTTAAGTCAGGAGCCGTTATGAATAACCCGCACGAATCCAAGCTCGACGGCTATGTTGAGCCGACGCAGCAGCAACTCACCGCGCGCAAGCGGCGTAATTACGCAATCGGCGGATTGCTGGCGGCGTTTTGTATTTTGGTTTTTGCCCTGATGGTCGTGAAGATTAAATCCATGGGCGGGCAGTTCCCGTCATGACCGACCCTGAAAAAATCAATGTCGAGGTCAGCGAAGCTTTGGCTGCGCAGAGTAAATCTGCGACCAATCGCAAAACTCTGGGCGTTCTGACTGTTACAGCGGTCGCTATGCTCGGCTTGGGATTTGCGTCCAAACCGCTCTATGATACGTTTTGCAGAATTACCGGCTATGGCGGCACGACCCGCGTCGCCAATGAGAACCCCTATGAAGTGTCCGACCGCATCATCCGCGTTCAGTTTGACAGCAATACCTCCAAAGGCCTGCAATGGGATTTTGCGCCGGAAAAGCCGTATATGGACGTCAATGTCGGGGCAAGCAATCTGGCATTTTATACGGCGACAAATCGCTCTGATAAAACCGTTGTCGCCACGTCCAATTACAATGTCTCACCGATAAAGGCCGCGCCGTATTTTTCTAAAATGGAGTGTTTCTGCTTCACAGAGCAGACCCTAGCGCCCGACGAAAGCGCTACCTATCCGGTCGTTTTCTTCCTCGATCCACTGCTGCTCGAAGATGAGCGAATGGACGAGATTAAGACCGTGACCCTGTCTTACACCTTCTTCCCGATTGAGCCGGGACAGGCGATTAAAGAAGCCAATCTGGAATAATTATTTGCGTTTGGATTTGGCATAATCCTCTGCCGCCTGCAAAACGCGCAGCGTGTTGCCGCTCCAAATTTTCGCGATATCCTCTTCGGAATAGCCGCGCGCAATAAGCTCGGCTGTGACATTGGCTGTCTCGCTTGCATCTTGCCAGCCGGCAATGCCGCCGCCGCCGTCAAAATCTGAGGCGATACCGACATGGTCTATGCCCGCGATTTTCACGGCGTGGTCAATATGGTCAACAAAGTCGGCGACCGTGGCCTCCGGCTCTATGTCCCACAGGCCTTCGAGCCGGCGCTCATATTCAGCCATGACAGCATCGCTCGCCGCGCCGCGCGCCTCTGACGTATTCAGCCCCATTTCCGCGCGCAGCTCTTCGCGATAGCGCTCTTGCTTTGCGTTAAGCGGTTTAACGTAAACGCCGAGCGCCACCATTTGCGCAACGCCGCCGACCGCTTTAATTTTTAAAAGCTGCTCATCATCCAGATTGCGCGGACTGTCGGCGACCGCCTTCGCGCCGCTGTGGGAGGCGATAATCGGCGTTGCCGATAAATCTGCAGCCTGCATCATCGTCTTTTTGCCGGCGTGGGAAACATCGACCATGACGCCGTGCTCATTCAGCGCGTTAATCAGGCGCTTGCCCAAAACAGACAGGCCATTGTGGCGCGGCCCGTCATCGCGCGCTTCATTGGGATTAGAGCTGTCACCAAACTGATTGTGCCCGAAATGGGTGATGCCCATATAGCGCACGCCGCGGCGCGCCCAAATCGGCACATTGCGAACATCTTCGCCCAGCGGATAGGCGTTTTCCATTCCCATTAAAACGGCCAGCCGCCCGGATTTGACAATCTTGCGCACATCCGACGCCGTTGTCGCCAATTCAATATCTTCGGGAAGTCCCGTCGCCAGATTCAAAATTGCGCGGTAGCGCGTCTCGGCAATCTTGAGCCCCGCTGCATACCCTTCCGGCGTCAACTCGCCCTGCGGCGTATAGATAATCCAAAATCCGCTGTCGAGATATCCGGCGCGCAGTTTCGGAATATCGACCTGCAACGCGGTTTCAAATTTCGGATTAATCGCCTCCATATAATCGAGCGGAATGTCGATATGGGTATCCAGTGTCAAAACCCGCTCATGCACCGTGTCACCGGCCGGGGCCTGCGGCCCGCTGAAATCACGCGGCTCTCCGGTGCAGGCGGTCAGGGTCAGCAGGGATGTCGATAAAACTAAAAAACGGCGCATATGAACTTCCTTTTGAAAGGCCAGTTTATGGACGCCGTTTGTGTTTGGCTATAGGGACCTTCGATTTTCAAAGGCGCGTATCGCGTGCCTAGAAATGTCTGGACAGGGTCTGTTCAATATCTTTCATCGGCGAATTAATCAGAGTTTTGTAAAGTTCGAGAATAATTTTCTCTTCGACATCCTGATGCAAAAGCGGGCGAATTTCGCCCAGCGAGTCCGGGTCGGCGATCAAAACAAGATTTTTAAATTTGCCTTTGTGCGCCCGGCCGCAGAGCCGCTCTGCGACCTGTTGAGAAAACGTCGCGTCTCCGGATTCAGTATCAGATGGCTGCGGCCAAGAATTCCCTGAAACGCCTTCATCGTCCGGGTTTTGCGGCATCCAATGATCAATGGATGTAATCTTGCTGCCGGCCGCCGAGAAGAGCTTAGCCTCCTCGCCTGCGGTCATAAAGATAAGTGTATTATCGGGAAAATTCATACCTGACATAGGGCGACTCCTGTTTTTATCTGATTATGCAACGCCCGGAGTCGTCAAGGCGTTGCAAGTCTTTTTCCGCTTAGTCGCGCAGCAGCTCATTCACGCCGGTTTTAGAGCGGGTCTGCGCGTCGACGGTTTTCACAATAACGGCGCAAGACAGGCTGTGGCTGCCGTCTTTAGCCGGAAGCACGCCGGGAACGACGACGGAATATGGCGGCACTTCGCCAAATGTAATTTCGCCCGTGGCGCGGTTATAAATTTTGGTCGATTGGCTGATGAAGACGCCCATAGACAGAACGCTGCCTTCGCGGACAATCACGCCTTCAACGACTTCGGAGCGCGCGCCGATAAAGCAGTTATCTTCGATAATCGTCGGATTGGCTTGCAGCGGTTCTAAAACCCCGCCAATGCCAACGCCGCCGGACAAATGCACGTCTTTGCCGATTTGCGCGCACGATCCGACCGTCGCCCAAGTGTCGACCATAGAGCCGCTGTCCACATAGGCGCCGATATTCACATAAGACGGCATCAGCACAACATTGGACGCGATGAAGGCGCCGCGGCGCACCGTGCAGTTGGGCACGGCGCGAAAGCCGGCCGCCGCAAATTCGTCACTGCCCCATCCTTCAAATTTAGTCGGCACTTTGTCCCACCATTCAGAGCGGTTCGGGCCGCCGGAGATAATCTGATTGTCCCGAATGCGAAAACCGAGCAGGACAGCTTTTTTAAGCCATTGATGCACGGTCCAAGTGCCGTCATCGGCGCGGCTCGCCACGCGCATAGCGCCGCTGTCGAGGGCCATAATCGATTCGCGAATAGCGTCGCGCGTCTCGCCTTTGGTCTGCGCAGACAGGGCTGCGCGGTCTTCCCATGCGGCGTTAATAATGGACTCTAATTCGTGTGACATGTCAGCTCCTTCAATAAGTCGCGGCAAAATAGACGGGCGCGCCTATATGTCAAAGGTATTGTCTTTTTATCGCCGTTAAATCTGTTTAGGATGCACCCATGGCTTCTGATATAAATTCTATTCGCCCCTGGCGCACAATCGAGCGGCGCAAATGCCGGCAAATTATGGTGGGCAAAGTCCCTGTCGGCGGCGACGCGCCGATTGCGGTCCAGTCTATGACTAATACGATCACCCATGACGTGGCCGCCACCGTAGCGCAAATCCGCGAGCTTGAAGAGGCCGGCGCGGATATTGTCCGCGTATCCTGCCCGGATCCTGAGAGCAGCAAAGCGCTCAGAGAGATAACCAAAGAAATTTCTGTTCCGCTCGTGGCCGATATTCATTTTCATTATAAGCGCGGCATAGAAGCGGCAGAATATGGCGCGGCCTGCCTGCGTATTAATCCCGGCAATATTGGCGGACAGCACCGCGTGAAAGAAGTCGTCGCTGCGGCCCGTGATCACGGCTGCTCTATTCGCATCGGCGTGAATGGCGGCTCTTTGGAAAAAGAACTGCTCGAAAAATACGGCGAGCCTTGCCCGGACGCTATGGTCGAGAGCGCGCTGATGCATGCGCGCATGCTGGAGGATGAAAACTTCCAAGACTATAAGATTTCCGTCAAAGCGTCTGATCCGTTTTTAACCGTCGCGGCCTATCACCAACTGGCCGAAGCGACGGATGCACCGCTGCATTTGGGCATTACAGAGGCCGGCGGCGCGCGCATCGGCACGGTCAAATCCTCCATCGGTATGGGCAATCTGCTCTGGGCGGGCATTGGCGATACAATCCGCGTATCCCTGTCAGCCGACCCGGTAGAAGAGATTAAAGTGGGCTTTGATATGCTCAAATCCCTTGGCCTGCGCACGCGCGGGGTCAATATTATTTCCTGCCCCAGCTGCGCCCGCCAAGGCTTTGACGTGATTAAAACCGTCCAAACCTTAGAAGAGCGTCTCGCCCATATTTCAGAGCCGATCAGCCTGTCGATTATCGGCTGCGTTGTGAACGGGCCGGGCGAAGCCATGTTCACCGATCTCGGCTTTACCGGCGGCTCGGCCGGCTATGGCATGATGTATGCGGCCGGCAAGAAAACCGGCAAGACGGACAATAAAGATATGGTCGATGAAATTGTTGAGGCGATTGAGGCCAAGGCAGAAACCTTAAAAGCTGAGCGCAAGGCGCTTGAGGCAGCGCAGTAATGAGCGAACTCCCTGAAGATCACGTCCCCACCCCCGGCGAGAGCGTTAAGCCGACTTTGATGGATCGCGGCAAAAGGGCTGCCGAGATGGCCGAGCGCACGGCTGCCGCCGCAGACAGCGCAAGCAATGCGATCAGCGCCATCAAATGGACCGCCATTGCTATTGTCGCCCTGACCTTTGCGGGCGTTGGCTACGGCCTTTACAAAATCATATCGGCACCGGCAAAAGCGGCGGCCAATGCGGCCGGCGTGATGACTGACGGGGTGAAAGCGGGCGCGGGAAAAATCGCTGACGGCGCGGGCGCAATTAAGGACGGCGGCGCAGGGGTATTAAACCGGTTGGACATTCCCGTCGCCGATACGGCCCGCTTTAACGCGCTGGCCGAGACGGCCTATCAAGCCTTGGACGGCATGGATCCGAGCGAGCCTGCCGGCGTCAAAGACCGCATTTACCGCGCCAAGAACTTTGGCGGCAATGAAGGCCGCGTTTGCAATTTTGAGATTAAGTCCGGCAATGCCGCCCTGCCCGTGACCATGGCCGCCGATAACGAAGCCCACGCCACAGCCAAAGCACTCGGCAGCTTGGATGACCGTCTGATGCGCTTTATCCTGACGGCCGGCGATGAGGACATCGCCATGAAAATCAGCTGGGATAATGAGGCGAAATCATGGGCGCTCGGATGGAAGTCAACCACGATTAAAAAGCCGGTTGAAGATGAAATCGCCGCTGCCCGCGCCGCTGATGTCTTGAGCGCAGCCGCCCGCGAATGCCGCTAGACCTTCCGGCTTACTTAACTTTCTTTTCCAAAATCGCGCCGATGACATTGGAGTAATCATCGCTCCACGCGCGTTTTCCGTCGCCTTTAATTACGCTCCAGCGATTATCTGCCATAAAGGCAGAGAGCGCCGCATCTGATTTTGCGAGGACGACAACTTGACTGGCTTGGGACCGGCGGCTGTCGTTTTGGCGTCCCGTTTTATCCCCGTCTTCATCTTTGGCTTTTGAGCCGCCATAATATTGATAGACCGCCTTTGCGCCGATTGTGTCTGCGATACGCGCGACTACGCTCTCTAATTTCATATGCTTGTTAGAGACATGCATGACCAGCAGGCCCTGATCGGACAGGCGGGACAGATAGAGCGTGACCGCTTCTTTCGTCAGTAAATGCGCCGGCACAGAATCGGAGCTGAATGCATCGATCAGCAAAAGCTCGAACCCGCCGGCCGGTTCAGACGCTAAAGTCAGGCGGCCATCACCGAGAATGAGGGGCGCGTCCGGCGTGCAGGAAGACAAATAAGTGAAGTAATCCGGGTCTGCGGCGTATTTTGCGACAACAGGATCGATTTCATAATAGCGATAAGTCTGGCCGGGCCGCGCGTAACAGGCCACAGATCCGGTGCCCAGTCCGACAACGCCGACCCGGCCGGGGTGGGCATGGGCTTTAAACACCTGACCAATCGGGGCTTCGGGCGCGTAATATGTGGTCGGACGCAGCAGCTCGTCGCCGGTGATATATTGCGTGCCGTGAACGGTCGAGCCGTGCATCATAATGCGGTGTTCTCCGCGCTCTATGATTTTGACAATGCCAAAAAAGCTGCGCTCGGCAACGCCGCCGATCATGGGGCTGGCGATAACGCCGATTGCCCACGCGCAGACGGCAGCAATGACCGGTATCATGCGCGAGCGACGTCCCATCACAATGGCCAAGACAGCCACAGATAACATAGCCGCATACAGGCGCGCTTGGCTGTTATCAGTATCAAACAGGCGCAGGGCAGCGGCCGTTGCGACGGCGGCAATAGCGGCCAAAGCCCAGAGGCGTAAACGCCCTTCGCGGCCCGGCGCGCCCGCCGGCCGCAGCATTAAAATCGCAATCAGCATGAGCGGATATTCCGTCACGCCGTTAAAAATCAGCGGCACCAGCAGAGCATTAAACGCCCCGCCTAAAACGCCGCCCAGTGACATCAGCAAGTAAAATTCTGTCAGGCGGCTCGCATTGGGGCGCTGCGCCGCCAAAATGCCGTGCCCGACCAAAGCCGCGAAAAACAGCGCGGCCAAATGCAGGGCAAACGATAAAAACAACGGCATGCCCGAAATTGCGGGCAGCGCCATGAACGCCGCCGCGACGGTCAGCGGTAAATAACGCAGGCTTGCTTCAAGGCTTATCGGCGGGTTTTTGGCAAAGACGATGATGAACGTTCCGATATACAGCATGAGCGGCGGGGCCCATAAAAACGGCGCGCTGGCGACATCTGTAGCGATATGCGTTGTGACGCCCACCAGTAAGCTGGACGGGATAAAGGCTGCGATAATCCAGCCCAAACGCTGCATCCAAACTGACTTTACAGCCGCGCCGGCCTCTCCCGGCGCCGCACTATTGTCATGACGCCCCGGCCCCTTAGAGGCGAGAATACCGGAGGCAATCAACAAGACAGCTAAAAGGCCATAGCCCAGGGTCCATGTTTGGGTTTGCATAGCCAGTGACGTCAGCGGTTCAAGCAGCAGCGGATAGGCCGCCAGTCCCAAAAGCGAGCCAATATTACTCGCGCCATACAGATGATAAGGATCAGCTGCATCACTTCGCCCTGAATGGGAATACCAACTCTGGATGAGCGGCGCGGTTGCCGATATGGCGGCAAAGGGCGGCGCAATCGACAGGGCAAATACGCCCATCAGCCAGCCTGAGGGCTGCGCCGGAGTCGGCGCGCCGAGAGTTTGCGTCAGCTGAAACGGAAGAACCAGACCGGCAATTAATAAGACGGCCGCATGAACGAGGACTTGGCCCTTCACGGATTTCACAAAATGCGTCAGGGCATGGGCATAAGCATAGCCGAGCAGCAAAGCCGCCTGAAAACAGACTAATGACACATTCCAAACATTTGGCGATCCGCCAAGCAGCGGCGTGGTCATTTTGGCAAACATAGGCTGCACAAGAAATACCAGGGCGGCCGATAGAAAAACCGTCACCATATATGGCGCCGCGCCGAGACGGGCAATGACCCCGGAGGTCAGGCCGGCCGGAACAGTGTGATGATTGACTGAATTGGACTGACCCACCGCTTATGCTCCCGATACTTACAGGCGGTGATGCCAAATTAGGATGAAAATACCGTTACTTTGGGCAAAACCGCCGCCGACCTCCCCCTCGCCGCGACAAAATCACCAATGCCGAAACTTCGCACTTGCAAATCATTCGCAACTGTGTAGATACGAATGCAGTTAATAATCATTCTCAACTAAGTCAGTTTTTGCACTCTGCTTTTTTGTTCAGACCAACCTTTAGAAAGCCTTCAATATGAAACTGACCGCCCGCCTTTGCGCGACTGCTATCATCCTTTGTATGACGGCTCCTGCCTTTGCCCAAACCGGTAATGACAGCGATATTGAAGAAATCATTGTCCGCGCACAGTATTTGTCGACCGACAAAATCAACGCGCTGAAAAGCCCGACACCCATCATCGACGTGCCGCAATCCCTGTCAATCATGACGGCTGAGCAGATTACCAATCAGGGTTTTGACAGCGTCGGCGACATTATTAATTACCTTCCGGGCGTGACGAATACGCAAGGCGAAGGTCACCGCGATGCTGTTGTCTTTCGCGGCGTTCGCTCAACGGCGGATTTCTTCTTGGACGGCGTACGCGATGACGTTCAATATTATCGCGGGCTTTACAATCTTGAGCAGGTTGAAGTTCTGCGCGGGGCCAATGCCCTTTTGTTCGGGCGCGGCGGTACAGGCGGCCTGATCAATCGGGTTTCTAAAAAAGCGGCCCTTGGCGACACATTTACCGGCTACAAAGCCTCTGCCGATACATTCGGCGCCTACGGTATTGAACTCGACAGCAATTTTGACGTCGACGAGGCGTTGGCCATTCGCGTCAATGCGATGGTTGAAAGCTTGGACAATCACCGCGACTTTTATGACGGGGAGCGTTTCGCGATAAACCCGACGGCCCGCATTCAGTTTTCGCCGACCACATTGGTCGATCTGTCTTATGAGTACATCAATAATGAGCGTTTCATTGATCGCGGGATTCCCGTCAATGATTTAGCCGACGGAGACGGCGAGCCGATTGCCGCTTTCAAAGATATCGTTTTCGGCGATCCGCAGCTGAATACGTCCGGCGTTGAGGCTCATATTCTGCGCGCCATGCTGACGCAAAACTTCTCTGACACGTTTAAAGGCGTCTTTAATGTATCTTACAGCGACTTTGATAAGCTGTATCAGAACTTCTACGCCCAAGATTTAGTCGATATCAATACTGTGCGTTTGGACGGATATGTCGATACGACAGAGCGCAAGCGGTTTAACGTGTCCGGCAATCTTATCGGTGAATTTTCCACCGGAAATATTGTTCACACCCTCGTCACCGGGATTGAATATGCCGACACGATTAACAACAATGATCGCTTCAATCCCGTCTTCAGCACCTCAGGCGGTGACCGTGAAGACTTTACAATTTCGCGCCCCTTATCATTGAGAGGCGGCACCGGAACGACGGCAGCCGGCGACCCGACACGCCTGACTTTCACAGATGTGAACGATGACACCGAAGCCGATTTGCAAGTCTTCTCTGCTTATATTCAGGACGAGATTGCCCTGTCTGATAATTTTGACATTATCCTCGGCGCGCGCTTTGACAGTTTTGATTTTGAAGTGGACGACCGCGTCGCCGGCGAAACGCGCGGACGCAAAGACGAAAAAGTCTCTCCGCGTTTGGGACTGGTTTACAAACCGGCGGAAAATATCTCGCTGTACGGCAGCTACAGCGAAAGCTTCCTGCCCCGCTCCGGCGGTCAGTTTGCATCCGTCAGCAACACGACACAGGCCTTAGAGCCGGATGAGTTTGAGAGCCGGGAAATCGGCATAAAATGGGATTTTCTGTCCGGCCTGAGCCTGACCGCCGCTTACTTCCAAAACGAGCAAACCATTGACGCGGCCGTTGACGGCGCGCCCGAAGATTTGGAACGGCGCGGCCTCGAAGTCGAAGGGTATGAGCTGCAAGTTGAAGGCCAAATCACCGAAGACCTTTACGTTCGCGCAGGCTGGTCTGATTTAAGCGGCAAAACCGATAATGGCGCGGAAATTCCCCGCGAGCTGCCGGAGCAAACGTTTTCGGTCTGGGGCAATTACCAAGTCACGGAAAAATTCGGCCTCGGCCTTGGCGCAAGCTATCAGGATGAAGCGTTCATTACCGATTTCGATATTGCGGGCGTCAACGGTCAGGCGGGCAGCAATGCGGTGACGCACCCGACCCTGCCCGCCTTTACCCGTGTTGACGCCGCCGCCTATTACGACATTCGCGACGATGTCCGCGTTCAGGTGAATATTGAAAACCTGACGGATGAACTTTACTTCCCGTCATCTCACAGCACCCATCAGGCAACAGTCGGCGCGCCGCTCAATGCCCGCTTCACTGTATCAGGGACATTCTAGGTCCGGATTACCGGTAAATTTTCAACATGAGGGCTGCGTTACATAACCGTAACGCAGCCCTTTTTTTGTCATTCATTAACTATAATGCGGCAGTTAAGGGCGCAAAAGGAGTGCCCTATGTTACG
Source organism: uncultured Robiginitomaculum sp. (assembly GCA_938010385.1). Classification (GTDB taxonomy): domain Bacteria; phylum Pseudomonadota; class Alphaproteobacteria; order Caulobacterales; family Maricaulaceae; genus Robiginitomaculum. The sequence continues at coordinate 30,789 of CALLVD010000014.1, read as the reverse complement.
CACAATTACCGCCATAACCCTTATTGCTGCCCTAAGCGCCTGCGCCACCAAGGGTCCGGCCAATACGCCCACCCCTGCGCAAAAGGCGCAAAACGCCAAAGCTGAATTTGAGCAAAGCGATATGGTGCAGGCCATTTCCGAGCATCTTGGCGTCACGTCCGAGAGCGCGGCCTCTACCCTTGAGAAAATTTTCGCGGATCAGGGGCGTCCCACCGCTTACATCACCGGTGAAGAAGGCGGCGGCGCAATCGGCATCGGTACATTTTGGGGCAAGGGCACAATCTGGATGAAGGACGGCCGCAGTCAGCCCATTCACTGGACCGGCCCGACATTTGGCCTTGATACCGGCTTGGATGCGTCGAAAGTCTTCACTCTGGTCTATGGCCTGGACGATCCCAATTATGTTTATCAGCGCTTTCCGAAAGCCGAAGGCAATGCCTATTTAGTCGCGGGCATGGCGGTGAACTATCAGCGCTCCAACGGCATTACCTTGGCGCCTGTGCGCTCCGGAGTTGGCGTGCGCCTGGGCGCCAGTATCGGTTATTCGAGCTATAGCCGTGATCGTAAATGGATACCGCTCTAATAGCCTGACGCGCTGGCAAACACGGCCAGCAGTACCAGCATTCCGGCCACGGAAATCCCGCAGGCGATAAAGATGGCCGGCGTCCAGTCCTGCTTAACCAGTGTTTGCGCCAACCGAATATCGGCGAGCAGCGTGGCAATCCACAATAGCAATATACCGCTCCCGGCAATCCCGGCCGGCGCCGGCGAAAGCGCGCTCAGCCCCGCCAAGACAAATATCGCTATGCTGACAAAAAGCGTCAGCCAATTGCGCACGATAATCCACGGCCGAAACAGCTCCGGCTTACTGAGCAAGTGGCAGATTGTGTAAATCACAGTCGGCGCGGTCAGAAAATAAAGCGTAATCGCGATAACAGTCAGCGCGGGCGACACATTGGCTGCCGCTCCGGAGCCGAGCAGGACAGCCGCTAATATTAAAAATCCGGCGGCGATCAGCGCGTAGAAGGATTTCGGAAATGCCGCACGCGACATATCCATATGCGCGCCGGGATCACCGCCGAAGAGCGCGGCCTTAACGCCTGAGAAAATATTGCCGAGGGAAATCACCCGCCGAATTCTTCAAAATAACGGGTCAGGATTTCGCCGTAAATTTCAGTCAGTTTTTCAATATCGGACACAGCCACCCGTTCATTGACTTTGTGCATGGTCGCGCCGATCAGGCCGAACTCTGCCACCGGAGCGTAGTGCGTAATATAACGCGCATCGGACGTCCCGCCCGCTGTGGACAGCTTTGCAGGCTCGCCTAAAACAGCTTTCACCCCGGCTTGCAGCACGTCTGTGAAACCCGAAGGCTGCGTTAAAAACGCCTCGCCGGTGACGCGGAGCATGGCGTCAATCTCGCCGTCGAAATCAGCATCGACTTTGGCGACTTCGTCCATAATCCACGCTTTTAAATCATCGCCCTTATGCTCTGTATTGAAGCGAATATTAAATTGCGCCCGCGCGGTTTTGGGAATGACATTGTGCGGCGCATTACCGACATCGATGGAGGTGACTTCCAGATTGGACGGCTGAAACCCGCTACTGCCATCGTCAAGCTTGCGCGCGGTCACGGCGGTTAAAAGCTTCAGCAATGCCGGCACCGGATTGCTCGCCAAATGCGGATAGGCCACATGACCTTCGCGCCCCGTCACCGTGATTTTGGCGTTCAGCGACCCGCGCCGCCCGTTTTTAATCTGTTGCCCCAGCGCGGTCGGATTTGTCGGCTCGCCGACAAGGCAGTGATCAATGACTTCGCCGGCGTCCGTAATGGCTTTAAGCAGTTTTTCGGTGCCATTAATCGCCGGGCCTTCTTCGTCGCCGGTAATCAGAAATGAAATAGAGCCCTTTGGCTGCTTCCCGCTTGCCAAATATTTTGACACAGCAGCGACAAAAGCGGCAATGCCGCCTTTCATATCGGCGGTGCCGCGCCCCCAAATCATGCCGTCTTTGATATCGCCCGAAAACGGATCCACGTCCCAAGCCTGCGCGTCGCCGACCGGCACAACATCCGTATGCCCGGCGTAACAAAAATTCGGCGCGTCCTTGCCCAGACGCGCATACAGATTATCCACCCGCTCGCCCTCATCCCCGGCCTTACCGAACGGATAGCGCGTGCAGGTAAAGCCCAAGCCTTCCAGCGCGGTTTGTAAAACGTCCAACGCGCCTTTATCGGCAGGCGTCACGGACGGGCAGCGGATAAGCGCAGCGGTAAATTCAACGGGGTCAATAATCTTGGTCATGAGCGCGGTTAAAGCCTATCACGCCCGCTATGGCAAGCCGGCGCGGCGTGCGATACGATGGCGCAAGAAGGAGACCCCATGCCCGTCATTAATATCAATTCAATCGCTCCCAAAACCGGAAGTACATACCCTGCCCCGTTTGACGCGCCGTGTGTTAACCGCTCAAACCTCAAATTGGGCGACGCCGGCGGGTTAACCCAATTTGGCGCAAACCTGTTGACCCTCGCGCCCGGCGCTTGGTCGTCACAACGGCATTACCACACGGCGGAAGATGAGTTTGTGTATATCGTTTCCGGTCATCCGACGTTTATAGACGATCACGGGCGGCAGACCTTGAAACCCGGCGCTTGCACCGCGCACCCGGCCGGCGACGGCAATGCTCATCACATGATCAATGAGACCGATACAGATGTTGTTTATCTGGTTGTCGGCTCGCGAACGCCGGAACGTGACAGCGGCGTTTATCCTGACGTAGACTTAGCCATTCCGGCGAACGGCACACCGAACCGGGTTTATGTTAACAAAAAAGGGGAGCCTTACTAAGCTCCCCCTTGTTTTCTATGCGGGTGGACGCCGCCTAAAACTTCTTAGCGCTCGCGATTTTATCGAGTTGAAAATTGGCATCGCCGAACATTTCTTGGGCAACGCGGATGCGTTTGGAAAACAGGCCGATATCATATTCGTCGGTCATGCCGACGCCGCCGTGAAGCTGTATGCCTTCAACGGAAATATGCTTGGCAGTTTTGCCCAGCTTGGCCTTCGTCATTGAGACATAGAGGTCTGCGTTTTCGTCACCGGAATCCAGCGCGGTCAGCGCGGCCAAGACGGCCGAGCGCGCGACTTCAATCTCGCCATACATATGTGCGGCCCGGTGCTGCAGCGCCTGAAACTCGCCGATAATTTTGCCGAATTGCTTGCGCTCTTTCAGATAGCCGAGGGTTTGGTCAAACGCCTCCTGCCCCGCGCCGAGCAGCTCTGCTGACAAAGCCGCGCGGCCGGCTTTTAAGACCGCGTCCAGCGTGGCGTCGCCGCTTTCGATATCGCCGAGAACGGCGTCGCCATCCACTTCCACATTATCAAGCTCGACCCGCGCGCTGTTACGGCTGTCGGCCATGATGGTGCGCTCCACGCTGACGCCGTCTGCTTTAGGGTCGACCAGAAACAGCGACAGGCCGTCCGGGTCACCGACATCGCCCGAGGTTCGCGCGACGACAATCAGCTTGTCCGCCACATGACCGTCCGCGACCATGGCTTTGGAGCCGTTTAACTTAAACCCGTTTCCGGATTTTTCAGCCGTCGTTGCTGTCTTTTTCGGATTGTGCTTTCCGCCTTCATCCAGCGCCAGCGCCATGATTGTGCTGCCGTCTGCGATTTTCGGAAGCCACTCTGATTTCTGCGCCTCACTGCCGCCCTTGGACAAAGCCGTCGCCGCCAAAACGGCGGTAGAGAGAAACGGCGTGGCCGACAGGTTCTTGCCGATTTGCTCAGCAATTAATCCGGCGGCCATATAGCCCATGCCGTTGCCGCCGTGATCGTCATCAATCAGAACGCCGGCAAAGCCCATCTGCGCCATTTCAGTCCAAAGCGCGCGGTCAAATCCGGTTTCGTCTTTCGTGTCGCGAAGGCGGCGCAGCTCGGACACCGGCGCTTTATCGGCGAAAAAACCTTCCGCCATATCGCGGATCATCACTTCGTCCTCATTAAGCAAAAGTCCCATGTCTACGCTCCCGGCATGTCAAGCACGCGCTTGGCAACAATGTTCAGCATGACTTCGGACGTGCCGCCTTCAATGGAATTGCCTTTGGTTCGCATCCAGGATTTGGCCAGGCGCCCGTCATCAGAGCGCTCGCCTTCCCATTCCAAACCGTCACCGCCGGCCGCGTCCATTAGCAGCTCATAGCGGCGCTTATTTAATTCCGTGCCATAATATTTCAGCATCGATGATTTCGCGCCGAGCGATGCGCCGGCTTTTGCCTCGCCGAGCATCCGCCCCATCGTCATTTTAAACGCCCAATCATCGACTTCGGCTTGCGCAATCTCGCCGCGCAAAATCGGGTCGGCCAGCTTGCCGTCTTCCAGTCCGGCAAGGTCCACGGCCATCTCAGACACGGGCCGCGCCGCGCCGGTTTCCCCGATCATTTCGCGCTCATGGGTCAGCAGATATTTGGCAATGTTCCAGCCCTGGCCTTCTTCATTGACCAGATTGCGTTTGGGCACTTTGACATCGGTCAGGAAGGTTTCGCAAAACGGGCTTTTGCCGGAAATCAGTTTAATCGGTTTGGCCTCAACGCCGGGGGTTTCCATATCAAACAGCAGGAATGAAATGCCCTCATGCTTGCTGCCGGAATTATCAGTGCGCACCAGACAAAAAATCCAATCGGCCTTATCAGCATAGGACGTCCAAACCTTTTGCCCGTTGACCAGATAATGATCGCCCTTATCTTCGGCTTTGGTTTGCAGCGACGCCAAGTCGGAGCCTGAGCCCGGCTCTGAATAGCCTTGGCACCAGCGGATTTCGCCGCGCGTAATCGGCGGCAGATATTCCAGCTTTTGGTCTTCGGACCCGAATTTTAACAGCGCAGGACCCAGCATCCAAACGCCGAATGAGGAGAGCGGCGGGCGGGCATTAATGCGCTTCATCTCTTGGCGCAGCACCTGTTCTTGGGCGCGGTTAAGGCCGGCGCCGCCATATTTTTTATCCCAAGACGGCGCGGTAAAGCCTTTGGCGGCGCAGCGCTCCAGCCAAACCTTTTGCGCCTCGCTTTGGAATTTGAAGTTGCGGCCGCCCCAACAGGCATCATTGTCGCCGCTCATATCCGTGCGCATTTCCGCAGGGCAGTTGTCTTCCAGCCAGGCGCAGGTCTCGGTGCGAAACGTTTCTAAATCAGTCATTGGGCACTCCCGTGTGTCATTATGCACTTTGTTGCATATGCATAAACGCAAATCAGAGGTCCGGCAATCGCCAATCTATGAGAGCTCTGCGATAAACTGTTTCAGCTTACCTATGGCCGGGAAAGCGTTATCACGCAGCCGGCCCATAATCGCCATGCGCTCCGTGTCTGTCTTTTCAAGCTGCGCAATCATATCGGAAAAGCCATCAAGACGGTTTTCAAGTAGCCATTTACGAATGGATTTATCTTGGCCCCAGTTAAACTGGTTCACCATCATCGCCGCCGTCATGTGCAGATAGTCCTGGGTCGAGTTAGGCAGCGGAACCACGGTGCAGAGCTTGTTCTTCTCCGCTTCGCTGCGATCTGACGCTTCAATGTGAGCAATAAAAGACGCGGAGAAGACCGGCTGGTAAGAGCGCACGGTTTGCGGCGTGATGGTATCGCCGTCAAAGACCGGCTTAATCTCTGCATTGGTGATGGCGCTGGCAGAGCAATCGATATGGACTGTGTTCGGCGTGACGGCATGCGTGCCGGCGGCCAGCGTTATTTCCTTTAATCCAACCCGGCTGACCCGGCCCATGCGGACAATGCTTTTAATCCTGCGCAGCTCTTTCAGCTCCGCTTCGCTGATGGTTGCGCCGTGGAACATGGTCGGCCGCACCTCAGGGTCAAGCCGCAGAAAATAGCCGCACGCTTCCAGCCGGTCATACATATCGTCAAAGCTTTCGGCATTCGCGATTGATTCAAACTGCCCCGCCTGCGCGCCCATCGTGTATTCAAAAAACTCCATGCTCGGCTGGGTGTTCTTACGGTTGAGCAGCCAGGCATCGCGCGAAACAATCCACGTAATATCGTCCGGGTTCGCGCCGGATTCCATAAGCCAGAGACAGGCGTCGATGCCGGTTTTACCGCCGCCGATAATCACATAACCGTCCGGCGCCGTATCAAGCCGCGGCAAATCATTAAGCGGCATAAACCGAACGCCCTCGTCAATGTCAAAATTAGGCGTATGGGTTGACGGCACGCTCGTTTTCAAATGAGTCGCATCGACGAATTTCTTAAAGGTCACCTTATGGCTTTTGCCTGACAGGATTTGCGTGAAGGCCCCGTCGCCTTTGTAATCGCACATTGGGAAATATTGCACGCGGCCGCTCGGCAGAAAGGTATGGCGCATGACATCGTCAAAATAGGCCTTCACCTGCGCGCCCGAGGCGAGGTCGTATAGCCCCGCGTTCAGCCCGGTTTGATCTTTCTTGCCGGTTGATAATTCTTTAGAGGCCACGCCGTAAAATTGAGACGGTTGATGCAGGGTGACAAACGGATAGGCGACATTCCAATGCCCGCCCGGCGCGGCGTAACGATCAACAATGATGACCGTGGCATCTGTTTCGGTCAAAAGCGTATCCACAAATGCCATGCCGACGGCGCCGCTGCCGACGACCAAATAATCACAGGCTAATTCGGTTTCGCTCATATGGATCTCCTGCTTTAAGGCAGGCTATCACGCGGGCGCGCATATCTACACTGTTTTATATTTACGGCTTTGCGAAGTTGGCCAATATCTCTGCCCGAAGCTTATCATATTCTGCCGGCGTAATGGCACCGGAATCGCGCAAACTGTCGAGCTTGGCCAGCTTGTCTTCTACGCTCGTTTGCTTTTTAAACGGCAATTCAGTTTCAGAAATTTTATCCCAGTTTTTACTCGCCAAGTCCGGAAAACCCGGAACGCCGAAGGCGACAACCGAAAGGCCCCAAATCATAAGCAAAGCGCTGAGCGTGCCAATCAGACGATGATAAAGCCCAAATTTACAAACAGCGATAATAACAAAGAAACTTAAAACTGAAAAATATTGCGGCATGCCGGCTAAATATGCACCGACAGCAAACAACAGTGCCACTCCTACAGCTTTTTTCATAACGCCCCGCCCCAAATAATCCCCGAAAATTAAATTCAGGGTTAAGTTACCACAAGTGCGTAGCGTGCCAAAGCGATTCCCGATATTTAATCGCTTTCAAGCAGCGTAAATATTACGTCGCGCTTCCCGGATTCACTTGCGGCATGATTTACCAAAGTCAATAAATCTCTTTTTGAGGCTGCGCCCAGGAACTTAAGAAGGAAATCCGCGCAGCTTGAGGATTAACCATAGGCGCAGGTTTTATTTTGCCTCTTTTATTTGGCTTCAGGCCGTTTCGGAAAGACTATTGCCTTAATCAGCGCAATGCCCATCAGGGCCATGACCAGCGAGAACGGCAGCGCGCCGATAATCATTGCCGAGCGCAAGGCGTCCAAACCGCCGCTTTTAAGCAGAACGCCGACCACGGCGCCTAATATCACGCCCCAAATGATAATATGTTTGGGATGCTTGCCGCTCTCATCGCCGCCGGATGCAATCGTATTGATAATTAAGATGGCTGAGTCCGCGGAGGTCACCAAGAACGTTACCAGTAGAATGACGATTATCACAGCAAGCGCCAAAGCGGCCGCAGGCGAGACCAGAAAGTCAATTGTGCTGAATAACTGCGCGGAAATATCAGCGTTTAAAATAGCCCCGCCTGCCGTACCGTCCAGCTCCAAGCTCATGGCTGTTCCGCCAACAACAACCAGCCACGTCAAACAGACCAGCGCCGGCACAATCATCGCGCCCAGGACAAATTCGCGAATCGTGCGTCCGCGCGATACGCGCGCTAAAAACAATCCCACAAAGGGCGCAAACGCAATCCACCACGCCCAGTAAAAAATCGACCAACTCCCCTGCCAGGATTTCAGCGCTTGCGCGGTTTCATCGGCTCCGCCGCCGTAAACCGTCACAGCCATTTTCGGGAAATTAATCAGGTAATCCCACAGGGTGATAAAAAACGCTTTAAAGGCAAAAACGGCAGAGCCGAACACTAAAAAGAACAGCAAAAGGAATATCGACAAACCCATATTCACATTGGACAGCCATTTAATCCCGCGCCCGATCCCGGACAAAGCCGACCCGATGGACACAACGATAATCAGTGTCAGGCTAATCAGCAGCGCGGCAATACCCGGCTTACCGGCATTCATCATCCAATCCGCGCCGATAATTTTATGAAATCCTGTTGCGAGTTGCGACACGCCATAACCGAGCGTGACGCCGATGCCGATAATCGTGGCGATAATGGCGGCAATATCGACAGCGTGGCCCAGCGCCCCGTCGAGCGCGCGCCCGAATATCGGACGCAAGCCGGAACGTATCGTCAAAGACCGCCCGCGATTGTAAGAGAAAAATGCCAAAGACAGACCGACAATGCCGTATATCGACCACGGCGTCAGACCGTAATGCAGAAAAGCCCATTTATAAGCATTACGAACATTATCCGCATTCGCCGCTGTGGAATTTCCCAAAATAACATCAGGGCTGTTGGTAAAATGAAAAAGCGGCTCTGCGGTTGAAAAGGTCAGCATGCCGACACCGATACCCGCGCCAAACATCATGGACAGCCAAGAAAAGTTTGAAAACTCCGGCCGTTCATCCGGAGCGCCTAAACGGATACGCCCGGACTTTGGCCAAAGCGCCAGCCCGATACATAAGGTGACAAACCAGGCGGTCACCCAAATATACCATGCCCCGAAAACACCTGTTGATTTTGATTGCAGGGCGGACAAAACATCGCCGGCGCTTTGAGGGAAAACTACGGCCCATAAAATTAAGGCGCCGATTAAAAACTTTGAGACAACGGTCACCGGACGGCTGAACCCTTGGTAAAACCCTTTGCGCGCAATCTTAATCGGCATACATCCCCATTATACTGTGTTTTTATATGGCGATTGTGTTGCATATGCAGTGTTCGCCGTCCAGAGCGCGGCCCCGAGGCTTATCAACACTATTAAAATCCCGCTTGCTGCGCAGGCGCGGCAAGCGGGATTTTGATTCGGTAAAGGCAGCTGTTATCAGCGAGCGGCCGAAACAATCAGGGCTGAGCCCGGCTATCCCGCCAAGCGTTCGCGCACTAATTTGCCGGCTTTGCCCATGTCCATACGGCCGGCATATTGAGTTTTTAATCGGCCCATAATCTTGCCCATATCTTTCAGGCAGGTCGCGCCGCAGCCCTCCACAGCCTCTGCGACAGCCGCTTCCGTTTCGGCATCGCTGAGCGCTTTGGGCATATAACGGCGAATGACGTCAATCTCGAGACGTTCCTGCTCGGCCAAATCAGGGCGGGCATTATCGTCATACACTTTCGCGCTTTCTTCGCGCTGCTTGACCATTTTTGCCAGCAGAGACAGAATCTCGCCTTCATCAATACCGTCGCAGCGATCCTCGGACCGGGCGGCAATATCGCGGTCTTTAATCGCAGCAGATACAAGCCGCAAGGTCGCCAGAGACAACTTGTCTTTCGCCTTCATAGCAGTTTTTGTGCCGTCAGAAATTTCGTCGCGCAGGGCCATAATCAGGCTTTCTTTTTCGCTTTTTGCAAAGCGGGTGAAAGGGGCGGCAAATGCAAAAGCATCGCAGCGTAATCGCCTTTCTTATAGATTTTTAGGGCGGGCGTCAAAAGCGTATTGCGGTTGTAAGCGCCTCATTATGGCTGCGGCCCAAAAATTGGCGGTGGCAAAGCCTTGCCGCCCTTGACCGGGCGCGCCGGCATGTTAAGAGCAGCCTCGCACTCATGCCGGCATAGGGCCTGCCTGAGAGGAGGCCTTTTATGTCTGATGCGACGCCCAACCCTTATGAACACCTGACAGACGCGCCGACCGGCGTTTTAGTGCTGGCAGACGGAAAAACATTTTACGGGCGCGGCTATGGGCATGTCGGCAGCGCCGCCGCCGAAGTTTGCTTTAATACGGCCATGACGGGCTACCAGGAAATCCTGACCGACCCATCTTATGCCGACCAGATTGTCTGCTTTACCTTCCCGCATATCGGTAATGTCGGCACGAATGATGACGACGAAGAAGCCTATAGCGACCCGGCCAAAATTGCGGCCAAGGGCGCGATCTTTCGTGAACCGATTACGGCTCCGTCCAATCACCGTAATGAAGTTGATTTCGCTGCATGGCTGGGCCTGCGCAATATTATCGGCCTGTCCGGCCTCGATACGCGCGCGCTGACCATTTATATTCGCGACAACGGCATGCAAAACGCTGTTATCGCTCATGCGCCCGACGGTAAGTTTGACGTAAAGGCCTTAAAGGCCGAGGCTAAAAACTGGGCCGGCTTGGTCGGCGCGGATTTGGCAAGCAAGCTGACACGTACAGAGACACTCGCCCCGCGCACATCCGGCGGCAAACATGTCGTTGTCATCGATTACGGCGTAAAAGGCAATATTGTTCGCCGCCTCGAAGCCGAAGGCCTGTCCTGCACAGTCGTCACGGCGAAAACCCCGGCCAAAGATATTTTAGCCATAAAGCCGGACGGCGTTGTGCTGTCTAACGGCCCCGGAGATCCGGAAGCGACGGGACGCTTTGCCCTGCCCGTAATCCGCGAATTGGTTGAGAGCGGCATGCCCATGCTGGGCATTTGTCTGGGCCATCAAATGCTCGCGCTGGCGCTCGGCGCAAAGACGGTCAAAATGGTGCAGGGTCATCACGGCGCAAACCATCCGGTCAAGGATTTCACGACCAACAAAGTTGAGATTGTATCAATGAATCACGGCTTTGCTGTCGACAGTGACAGCCTGCCGGACACAGTTGAGGAAACCCATGTCAGCCTGTTTGACGGCACAAATTGCGGCATCAAAGTTAAGGGTAAGCCGGTCTTTTCCGTACAGCATCACCCGGAAGCCAGCCCCGGCCCGCAAGACAGTTTCTATCTGTTCAAGCGGTTTGCTGACGCCCTCTGATTAAGCGCGCTTGATTAAAGGTCGGCTAAAGGGTCTGCGTGTTTTCGCGCAGCCAATCGCGAGCGGCTTCGAAGGTAAATCCGGGGCCTTCATATTGCGCTTTCACAAACGCTAATACGGCGTCATTTTCGGCCGATATGCGCACACCGTTCTTTTGCAAAAAGGCGAAGGTCGATACCATAGCCGTACGCTTGTTACCGTCAACAAACGGGTGATTTTGAGACAAGCTTTCCCAAAGCGCGGCAGCCTCTTCAATTATGTCGGCATAATAGCCGCTCTGCGGCCGGAACAGAGCGCTTTCCAAAGACCCCTGATCACGGATCCCTGATCCGCCGCCAAAGACCTTAATTTGCAAATCATGAATGGCGATGACCATGGCCGCCCCGAGATAATACCGGCTCATTTGGCGAGATATTTTAAAGTTTCGCTGTAGCGTCCCATGATGCCTTGAGCGATTTCAAGAACCTCAGGATCAGCACGGTTAAATCCTTTATCTGATAAAAAGGCCTCTACGGCATCTTCTAAGACGGCCTGAAACTGACGTCCCTCTTGCTTGGCATAGGCGCGCAAGTCTTCCAGCAAATGCTCGTCCATTTGCGTCGCGAACTTCTTGCGTACGCGAGCCGGCGTTTCAGACGAAAACGGGGATGAATTTTCACGAATTTCAGACATAACTAACTCCTTGCCTTGGGGAAATACGTTCAAAGCTATGATATGTCAAGAAATATCTAGATGCATCTACCTGCACTTCGCCCGGTATATCTCCAGCGCTTCAGGCATCCATTCTTGGAATTGCGCGATGCGGGTTTCTGCGCTGGGGTGGGTTGACTGAAATTCCGGCGGCGCGCCGTTGGAATTAGCGCCCATACGCTCCCAAAGGCGGGGCGCTTCTGTCGGGTCATAACAGGCGTGGGCCATCAAAATCAGGCCGATTTTGTCAGCCTCGGATTCGTGACTGCGTGAAAACGGCAGGGCAAAGCCATATTGGGAGCCGGCCCCGAATATGCCCATGACCGCGCGCTGCGCGCCCATATCCATACCGCCCGCACCCAGCGAGACGCCCGCGCCGACAATTCTTTGCAGATTTTGCTGCGCCATGCGCTCCGCGCCATGATGGGCCAGAGCGTGACCGATTTCATGGCCCATAACGGCCGCCAAGCCATCAATATTTTTCGCCACAGGAATCAGCCCCGTGTAAACGGCCGTGTAACCGCCCGGCAGGGCAAAGGCGTTAGCCTGTTCTGATTCAATCACATTATAGGTCCAATCAAACCCGGTTTCTTTGCCGGTTTCCTGCACCATCAGTTTTTCCGCCTCAATCGCGAGGCGCTCCCCGATATCCTGCACTTGATCGACAATCGGTCCTGACGTCATGACATTGCCGCGCTCTTGCGCCAGAATTTGCTGATAGCTTTGCAGGCCAAGCTGAATTTCCTGCTGCGGATCCATAGTGCGCAGCTGTTTGCGTCCCGTCAGCGGCACAGTTTCTTGGTTGGCAAAGTAATAAACCGCCGCGCCGATGACAAACAGTAACGCGATTTGCCAGCGGAAGCCGCCGCCGCGCCGACGACGCCGTCCGCCCAAATTCATCTGCCTTGGATTTGCATATCTGCCAATGCGACCAACCATATCGATTCCTTACATTTTTTCTGACTATATCACCGATTTTCCGCCGCGCGAGTGTTGTATGTCGCGCCTAAAAACTATATCAGTACGAAATTTTGGAAAAAATTCACGAGTCGCCATGTAAGCGCGGCTTATTTTGAAGGAAATGATATGCCCAAGCGTACCGATATTAACAGTATTCTGATTATCGGGGCGGGGCCCATCATTATCGGCCAAGCCTGTGAATTTGACTATTCCGGCGTACAGGCCTGTAAGGCTCTGAAAGAAGAAGGCTACCGGGTCATTTTGGTCAATTCCAATCCGGCCACGATTATGACCGACCCCGGCATGGCGGACGCGACCTATATCGAGCCGATTACGCCGGACTTTGTTGAGAAGATTATCGCCAAAGAGCGTCCGGATGCCCTGCTCCCGACTATGGGGGGACAGACAGCGCTGAACACGGCCCTGGCTTTGGAGGAATCCGGCGTCTTGGAAAAATACGGCGTTGAGATGATTGGCGCGAAAGCAGACTCCATTGATAAGGCCGAGGACCGTGACCGCTTCCGTCAGGCCATGGATAAAATCGGTTTGGAAAATCCGCGCGCCACCATTATTACCGCGCCCAAAGATAAAGATGGCAAGTTTGACATCGCCGCCGGCGTCGCCGAAGCGGTGAAAAAATTAGAGCTGACCGGCCTGCCCGCTATTATCCGTCCGGCCTTTACTATGGGCGGCACAGGCGGCGGCGTCGCTTATAATATCGAAGAATACCAAGAGATTATCCGCTCTGGCCTTTCAGCGTCTCCCACAGGTCAAGTGCTTGTCGATGAGAGCCTCTTGGGCTGGAAAGAGTATGAAATGGAGGTCGTACGCGACCACGCTGATAACTGCATTATTATCTGCGCCATTGAAAACATCGACCCGATGGGCGTGCATACCGGCGATTCTATTACCGTCGCCCCGGCCCTGACCCTGACGGACAAAGAATATCAAATTATGCGCGATGCCAGCTTGGCTGTCCTGCGCGAAATTGGCGTCGAGACCGGCGGGTCCAATGTGCAATTTGGCATGAACCCAAAAGACGGGCGCATGGTGGTGATTGAAATGAATCCGCGCGTTTCGCGCTCCTCGGCTCTGGCCTCCAAAGCGACCGGTTTTCCGATTGCCCGTATCGCGGCCAAGCTCGCTGTCGGCTATACGCTTGACGAGCTCGACAACGACATTACCGGCGCTACGCCCGCCAGTTTTGAGCCGACAATTGATTATGTCGTGACAAAGATACCGCGCTTTGCGTTTGAGAAATTCCCGGGCTCGGAACCTGTCCTGACCACGGCGATGCGCTCTGTCGGTGAAGCTATGGCGATTGGCCGTAATTTCAAAGAAAGCTTCCAGAAAGCGCTGCGCTCTTTGGAAACAGATTTGACGGGCCTTAACGAAATTATTCTTGATGACGGATCCGTTGATTTTGATCCCAATAAAGCCATGCGCGCCCGTTTGGCCATTCAGGCTCCGGACCGGCTGCAAGTGGTTGCCCAAGCCTTTCGTGAAGGGTTTACGCTTGAAAAAATCAATCAAATCACATCCATAGACCCGTGGTTCCTGGCGCAAATCGAAGATATTGTGACTGCGGAAAACTGGCTGAAATCATCCGGTTTACCGAAAGATGCGGCCACTTTGCGCGGCCTGAAAGCGGACGGCTTTTCTGATGCCCGCATTGGCGAGCTGACCGGCAAGAGCGAAACGCAAGTGCGCAAGGCGCGCCGCAAAGCCGGCGTGCGTCCTGTGTTTAAGCGTGTTGATACCTGCGCGGCAGAGTTTCACGCAAAAACGCCCTATATGTATTCCACCTATGAAGCGCCGTCTTTTGACAAGCAGCCGGACTGCGAAAGTAATCCGAGCGACCGTAAGAAGGTTGTCATTCTGGGCGGCGGACCGAACCGTATCGGCCAAGGCATTGAATTTGATTATTGCTGTTGTCACGCCGCTTTTGCGCTCGCCGACATCAATATTGAATCCATCATGGTCAACTGTAACCCGGAAACAGTTTCCACAGATTACGATACATCTGACCGGCTCTATTTTGAACCGCTGACAGAAGAAGACGTGCTCGAGCTGATTGAAAAAGAGCGCAGCGCGGGCGATTTACTGGGCGTGATTGTGCAATTTGGCGGGCAAACGCCGCTTAAGCTTGCCCAAGCGTTGGAAGAAAACGATATTCCGCTGCTCGGCACATTGCGCGATGCCCTTGACCGCGCGGAAGACCGCGAACGGTTTAAAGCGCTTTTGCAAAAACTTGATTTGCGCCAGCCCAATAACGCCATTGCCCGCAATGCCAAGGAAGCCGAAGACGGCGCAGTAGCGGTCGGCTATCCGGTTGTCCTGCGCCCGTCCAATGTTTTAGGCGGACGGGGCATGGAGATTGTTGACGATACCAATCATCTGCGCCGCTACGTCAAAGAAGCGGTGAAAGTCTCCGGCAAATCACCGCTGCTCATTGATCAATATTTACGCGACGCAATTGAGGTTGACGTTGACGCCATTTGCGACGGCGAGAGCGTTTATGTCTCCGGCATTTTGGAACATATCGAAGAGGCCGGCGTCCACTCAGGCGACAGCGCCTGCTCGCTCCCGCCCAACACTTTGCCGGATACAATTATCGACGAAATGGAGCGCCAGGCCGAAGTTTTAGCGCTGGAGCTTGGCGTGGTCGGGCTGATGAATATTCAGTTCGCCGTCAAAGACGGACAGGTTTACCTCATTGAGGTCAATCCGCGCGCCTCGCGCACCGTGCCGTTTGTCGCCAAAGCCGTCGGCGTGCCGATTGCGTCTATCGCCGCCAAAGTTATGGCCGGCAAAAAACTGTCCGAGTTTGACATTGACCGCCGCCCGTTCACCCGGCGCGACTTTGCCAAAATCGCGGTAAAGGAAAGCGTTTTCCCATTTGCCCGTTTCCCGAATGTGGACACGGTCCTTGGCCCTGAAATGCGCTCAACAGGCGAGGTTATGGGCCTGGCGCAAAGCTTCGGTATGGCCTTTGCCAAATCCCAGCTCGGCGGCGGCGTGACCCTGCCGACGAAGGGCAAAGTCTTTATTTCCGTCAAAGACGGGCACAAGGACTTGATGGCTGATCTGGCGTCCCGCCTGATTGACTTAGGCTTTACGATTATCGCGACCGGCGGCACGTGCAAATATTTGCGCAAGCGCGGGATTGAGACGGAATATGTCAAAAAGGTCCACGAAGGCCGCCCGCATATTGTCGATGCCATTAAGAACGGCGAGATAGCCTTGGTCTTTAACACGACCGCCGGCAAGCAAGCGCTGGAAGACAGCTATTCCCTGCGCCGCGCTGCGTTGACCAGCAAGGTGCCGTATTTCACCACGGCCACTGCCGCCAAAGCGTCCGTATCCGCCATTTCCGACATCGCCCGCGGCGATTTCAAAGTCAAAAGCTTGCAGGACTATGCAAGTGAGGCGGGCTAGCCGAACGACAGATGTTGCCGTGCGGCCCGTTAGAGAGTGAAAAAGCTCAAACGGGATCTCGCTATGCCAATATCTAAATCATTGCCGCTTCTTGTCTTGTCGGCGAGTGCTCTGACGCTCGCCGTCTGCGCGCAAACGCCTGATCACGGCCATGACCACGCAGACTCGCACAGTCTTAGTGATGCCCAAAATCCGACCGGGCTGAACGGTAATGTTTTTAACATGACCGTAAAGGGCGATCAGCGCTGCTTTAAAACAAACGGTCTTCCCCATCACGAGACGGGGCGGTTTCCGCGGCGCGGCAATCCGAACGCGATTGAGGCGCAGGACGTCAATGTCTGCATACCGGCTTCTGCGCAAAAAGCGGAAAAGATTACGCCCATACGCGGCACTATGGGCATAGCCATAAACGGCGTACAGTTTCGGCCCAATACGGCCGGGTTCTATGACCCGGATGCGCGGCGCGGGCACAGCCGTGACGGCGACCGCGATTGGAGCCTGGATATCCATGGCGCGCCCGGAAAACTGGGTCTTGATTTCAACAATGCCCATGTCGGGCGCGGCGGCCTCTACCACTATCACGGCATCGCCACGGCCCTGACCGACCTGTCAGGCAGCAGCCTGATCGGCTACGCCGGCGACGGATATGAGATTCATTATGCCGGCGGCTCGGTAACGTCCGGCTACGCCCTGAAACCCGGCACGCGACCGTCCGGGCCGGGCGGGCGATATGACGGGACGTATAATGAAGACTATGAATTTACAGGCGCTCCCGGCCGGCTTGACCGCTGCAATGGCGGCGATTTGGACGGCCGGTATGTCTATTTTGTCACCGACAGCTATCCTTTTGTGCCGCGATGCCTGACGGGAAAAGTCAGCGATGATTTCAACCGAAGCCGCCACCGATAAACAGGCGGCCGCGCAAACCGCTTGCCATTAACGCTTGCCTTACCTATATCCGCGACCTTAAAGTTTTTACAAGCGCCGCTCGGGCGCGATTTGGGACAAATGGTATGCAAAGATTTCCGATGACCGTTGGCGGTCACGCCGCGCTTGAGGCTGAATTAAAGCAGCTTAAAAATGTTGAACGCGGCGAGATCATCCAAGCGATTGCCGTCGCGCGCGAGCATGGCGATCTGAAAGAGAACGCCGAATACCATGCGGCCAAAGAAAAACAGGGCTTTATCGAAGGCCGGATTCAGGAATTGGAATCCAAGCTCTCGCTGGCTCAAATCATTGATGTGACCAAAATGAGCGGCGAGACTGTGAAGTTCGGCGCGAAAGTAAAGCTTGTCAATGTCGATACTGACGCCGAGATGACGTATCAAATCGTCGGCGAAGACGAAGCCAATGTGAAAGACGGCAAGATTTCAAATTCCTCTCCGATTGCCCGCGCCTTGATGGGCAAAGAAGTCGGCGAAGAAATTGAAGTGCGCGCGCCGGGCGGCGCGAAGGGTTATGAAATCCTGGCCGTCACTTTCGGGTAATTCATGACCGCGCCGCTGACGGCCTTAGTAATTTCTGACGGGCGCCGCGGCATTGAAAATCAGGCCTTAGGCCTTGCCGAAGCGGCCGGCCGTTTACGCCCGCTGACCATCAGAAAACAGGTCATCAAAAATGAAGGCCTGTTTGCCAAATCCCCGGCCGGGCTTCAATTTGCGCTCAAATCCGCGCCGGCCGATTACGGTTTGGAAGCCCCCTTTCCTGAGATTGCCATAGGGTGCGGCCGTCAGGCCATTGCGCCCCTGCGCGCGCTGAAATCTGCCAAGGGCGACGCGGTGTTTACCGTCTATGTCCAAGACCCCAAAATTGACACGAGCGCGTTTGATTTGGTGATTGCGCCGGCCCATGACGACCTAACCGGCTTTAATGTTGAAACCATTATCGGCTCGCCCAACCGGGTGACGCCGCCGCTTATTACCGGCGCGGTCAAAAGCTTTGGGCCGCAAATCAGCGCGCTCAGCGCGCCGCGCGTGGCTGTGCTCATTGGCGGGCCGTCCAAACATCACAAGCTGACAGAGGCTATGCACGCCGCGCATATCAAAGCGGTGACGTCTTTGCTTGATACAGGCCGGTCTGTCATGCTCTCGACCTCGCGGCGCACGCCGGATTGGGCGGCCGCAGACTATCGCGAGCTGGCTAAGGACCGCAAAGATATCTGGCTTTATGACGGGGGCAAAGACGCCAATCCCTATATTGCGTTTTTAGGCGCGGCAGAGGCCATATTAGTAACGGAAGAAAGCACGAATATGCTGACCGAAGCCTGCGCGACGGGACGGCCGGTCTTCAGACTGCCTATGGCCGGAGCAGCGGGAAAGTTTGAGGCTTTATATGAAGATTTGCAAAACCGCTGCGGGGTGACGCGGTTTGAGGGCAAGCTTAATGCGCCGGGCTACGCCCCCCTGAATGAGACTAAAGAGGCGGCCGTTCGCCTCTGGGCGCGATTTGACGCGCGCGCGGCGGCGCTGAATTAATCGCCGCAGCCCTCATCGTTTTGTCCGGAGTTTTTCACGCTCCAGTTCAGCGCGTTTTTCAAAATTTTGCGGGCAATGCCGCCGGACACATCTTTGTCAAACGTGCCGACCTGATGGCCGAGCGAGATATAAACGCTGCGCGCACGCCACCCGCCTTCATGGCATTTTGACCAGATAATCGGGTGAGCGATCGGACCTTCGCCGTTCAGATCCATGCGCAAATCCTGATAGTCCCCATAGACATCATTGCGCGGGCTGTAACTCGTCTCGTCAAGTCCGGCGATGGGCGTCATGCCGTGGTCTTGGGCGGGGCGTTCAAAACTGTACCATTCTTCATTGAGCTCAAAACTTTCAGGAATGCCCGCCATGACGGGGTGGGCCGGCGCAAGTGATTGGACGCGCGCCGTTTGGAATTGCGGCGCCGCAGGATGAGCGGTGAACACACTGCCAATGACGTCGTCGCGAAACCAATCCCAACTGCGCTCTGCCCGCGCCCCTGAGCCGTGTATCGCGACCAAGGCCCCGCCGCGCGCAAACCAATCTTCAAACGCGGCTTGCTCTGCCTTAGTCAGCGCTGCGCCGGACATATTATTAAATACAACCAGTTTAAACCGCGCCAAATCTTCCGGATTAAAAAACGCGCTCTGCTCTGTGGAATAAATGGCATAATCCATGTCTTGCGCCAGTTCGACCAGCGCCTTACCTGCGCCGGCTATGCCTTCATTATGCCGCCAGCCGCGCGTTTCTGAAAAGACGAGCATAGCGTCGCCTTTCATATGTTTCGTGATTTCAGGCTTAGTCTCTAAAGGTTCAGGCGCAGACATTGGCGCAGGGGCCGTACAAGCCGTCAAAGCCAAGCAGGCCAATAAGATATTATATAAAAAAACGCGCATGCCCCTGCATAGCAAAGGGAATGCGCGCCTTAAAGGATTAACCGAACTCTTATTGCGGTGTAGGCGGACCGACGGTCAGCTTGGAAAATGACACTTGGGCATAATCACCATTGGCCTTATCCGTTGCCCATTCGCCTGTGCCCGGACAGGCGGCATACCAGAATCCGGGGTCATCTTTTGTGCTGCACTGATTATAGGCGCCGGCTTTAAAATAGTTTTGATCGCCGGCGTAGCTGTACTCATTATCCTTGGAGTCGACATTGCCGAAGGCGTCGCGGTTGTTTGACAGGTTCAACGAAAATGTCTTTACGCCCAGACGCGGGTTTTCAAATCGCAAGTACATCGTATTCTCATAGACATTCACCGTATAGCTGAAATCTTCACCGAGCGGCAGGCCTTGCGCGCCGGGGTCGGCGGGATTGTCCCATGTATTGCCCCAGACCGCATAGGCGATATCGGTGCGATCCGGATCATCTTTGGCCAAATTGCGCTCATAGGTCCAAAAGACGGATCCTGTGTCGTGGTTCGGGAATTTCTTATAATAGATTTTTAGCGGCTCATTACCGTAGCCGAAATTGCCGCGCTGCTCTTTTTCTTTAACCGCGTGAATTTGCCCGACAACCACAGAATAGGCCGGTGCCTTTTCAGGATTGCCGGCGCGGCGCGCCACGTGGTCCACCCGCAAAGTCGCGTCCAAACGTCCGCCGATACGGCCAAAGCCTTCGGCATCGCGGCGCGCGGCGACAACAAAATTATTCTTCGGACCGTGAGTCTTTATCTTAGTATTCGTGCCGCGCAGCATATGACGCAGCTCGCTGCGGGTATTGGACGAGTTCGGCGTGGTAAACGCTTTATTGGGCGTTGCAAATACAACGCGCCCGGCGTCGTCCAAATAGAAAAAATCAGGATGGGCATAAGTCTGCATGTCTTTAACTGAGATTGTATCAGGCTTTTGATTGCGATCTGTATCCGTCGGTACGGTGATATTCCATTCTGACAAATCAAACGCCGTTGCCGGAGCCAAGGCCATATTGACGGCCGGCGTTCCGCTTGTGGCGCAAGCCGCGGTCAAGAGCGCTGCCGCGCTCGCCGCGCCGCCCAAGATTAGTCTCTTAATCTGAATCATCATCATTCCCTTTTTATTATTTCGCCCTTATGGACGACCTTCAGATTGGTATAGACCTGATACTTACCGTTTACAATAATTGGTATGCAGAAATTACCTCGCCGCAGAAAGACGGGGATAAGCCGGCCCGGCCCTTGCGAATCTGCATGGCTGTGCTTAGGTCTGTCTGACTGAAATTTGCGTTTGAAAGACTGTGACAATGGCTGACCCAATTCACCACAAAGTAATGATTATCGGTTCCGGTCCGGCCGGCTATACGGCAGCGGTTTACGCCGCCCGGGCTATGCTGGACCCCGGCATGGTTGCAGGCATGCAGCCCGGCGGCCAATTAACAATTACGACGGATGTTGAAAACTATCCGGGCTTTCCCGAAATTATGGGTCCGGAGCTGATGGAGCATTTTAAAACTCACGCAGAGAAATTCGGCACGAAAATTTATGACGATATGATTGTCGATGTTGATTTTAAGGCCCGCCCCATGACCATGACAGGCGATGACGGACAGGTTTACACCGCCGACAGCGTCATCATTGCCACCGGCGCGCAAGCCAAATGGCTCGGCCTGCCCTCTGAGGACTATTTCCAAGGCTTCGGCGTTTCGGCCTGCGCAACCTGCGACGGGTTTTTCTATCGCAATAAAGAGGTGATCGTGGTGGGCGGCGGCAATACGGCGGTTGAAGAAGCGCTGTTTTTGACCAATTTTGCGTCCAAAGTGACCTTGGTTCATCGCCGCGATACGCTGCGCGCTGAAAAGATTTTGCAAAACCGTCTGATGGATAATCCGAAAGTGGAGATCCTGTGGGATACGCAACTTGAAGAAATTCTCGGTGATGATGAGCCGCGCGGCGTGACCGGCGCGCGTCTGAAATCGACCAAGACCGGGGAAACATTTGAACGCGCCACACACGGCGTTTTTATTGCTATCGGCCATAAACCGTCCACAGAGGTCTTTAAAGGCCATGTCGCCATGAATGCCGGCGGCTACATTACCACCGCGCCTGACAGCACGGCGACGGACATTCCCGGCGTTTTTGCCTGCGGAGACGTGTCCGACGAGACGTTCCGCCAAGCGGTAACTGCGGCCGGGCTGGGCTGTATGGGCGCACTGGAAGCGGAGCGCTGGCTGACCGAGCAGGAAGCCGCGCGCAAGCAGGCCGCCGAGTAGATTGTGCCCCAAGGACCGGATTGGGATAAGCTTAAAACGTTTCATGCCGCTGCCGAGACAGGCTCTCTGACCGCTGCAGCAGAACGCTTGCGCATCTCGCAATCGGCGGTCAGCCGCCAGATCACGGCACTGGAACATCAAATGTCCACGCCGCTGTTTCATCGACATGCGCGCGGCCTGACCCTTACCGAGCAAGGCCGCATACTCTACGCCGCTGCCGATGACATGGCCCACAAAGCGGCCTTGGCTGTGGCGACTGTCAAAGACAGCCGCGATAAGCCGCAAGGCACGCTGCGCGTATCCACGCCAATCTCGCTGGGCGCAAACTGGCTGACCGCAGTTTTGCCGGAGTTTTTGAAGGCTTACCCGCTGATTAATGTTGAGCTTTATCTGGAAGATGAAGAGCACGACATGGCGGCATTTGACATTGACTGCGCCCTGCGCCCGTGGCCATCCACGGAAGGCGACGTGATTGAGCGCCGTCTGGGCAGCATTTCGCAAAGCCTTTATGCCTCACAAAGCTATCTGGCAGGACGGCCGGCGCCGCAAACGGCCCGCGATTTGGATGATCATGACATTGTCGGCTTTGGTGACCTGACGCCGGGCAAGCTGCAATCCGGCAACTGGGCCTTGACCGTTGGCCGCAATGAGGACGAGCCGGCGCGCAAGCCGATATTAGCCGTGAACAACCTGCACGGCATTATGCGCGCCGCCGAAGCCGGCATCGGCATTGTCGGTATTCCCGACTATATGGTGGCTATGTCACGGCGCCTTGTGCGCATCCTGCCGCAAATCTCAGGCGACCCGTTTGATATATATTTTGTTTACCCGGCGGAATTGCGCGGATCCGTGCGCGCGAAGGTTTTTCGCGATTTCCTTGTCCGGGTCAGTAAAAACTGGCGCAATATGCCAAATTGAGACACTTGCTATGCGTATATGCATAGGACTTATGAGTCCTTGTCTCTGCTCTTTAATAAAATATTATTCTATAAAATAGTCACAGCGAACAAATCCTCCCCGATTTAACGCTATTGACTACCGCATACATGTTCCTCCCCGAATGGTATAGCGAAGACTTTATTTCCCCGCCTTTGCAATGCAAAGTGCGGGGCTTTTTTTGCCGTTTTATTCGTTTTTTAATGGATTTCATCCAAATATGGGCTGTGGGGCAACAAAAGTGATAATTTTATGCGGGATAATACCGAGACGAAACATGAGCGCAAAAGTGTCGATGACGCGATTTCAGCCTTAGAAAGCCTGGTCCCGACCCTTTCGGCGACAGGCACAGGCCCTGCGATTGCGTCAAAGTCAGCCATATTGGAAGCCGTCACGGCCAATCTCAGCACAGGCGTTGCGCTGCTGGATGAAAACCTGACCTATTTGTTTATCGGGCGGGCGATTTATGAGTTTACGGGGCTCACTCCTGACGATATCGGCCCCGGTGACAAACTCAGCGATATGCACGCTCTTTTGGTAAAAAGACGTCTGTTGAGCGCAGATTTTATCAAATCCGGTGCCAACGCAAATACGCCTGAAAAACTGCGGGCTGCCGTTGATGGCAAAGCGATTTCAGTTACGAAAACAGGCAACGGAAAATATGTGCGTCTGACCAGGAAGATCCTCTCCAACGGGTGGGTATTGTCCGAAACAGAAGATGTGACAGAGTTGGCGGGCAAGGATGAAATCCTGGAAAAAGCGCTCAGCCTCGGCGATGCCGGCGTGTGGACTTATGATTTTGAGACCGCCGCCTACAGTTTTTCGACAACAATCAGCGATAAATTTACCGATGAAGAAGCCGTAACGCTGAAAAAGCATGGTATTTTAGCTATTGTTTATCCCGAAGACCATGAGCGATATCGCATGGCGCTTCGCAATATTTCGCGAACGAATGACAGGTTTAAAATTACGACCCGGCGGGGGCGCGATCCGCGAATCTGGGTTGAAACATCCGCGCAATTGCTCAGAAAAGCTGACGGCACTCCCGGCATGATACGCGCGTTTGACCGCAACGTTACCAAAGAATTACGGCGCGAAAAAGCGCTCGAAGCGGCCAAGGATAAAGCCATCGCCGCCACGTCAGCAAAGTCAGAATTTTTAGCCAATATGAGCCATGAAATTCGCACGCCGATGAATGGCGTTTTAGGCATGGCAGAGCTGCTGGCTGATACAGAATTGACGCAAAAACAGCGCGATTATCTGCAAGTTATAAACAGCTCGTCGCATTCACTTTTGACCATCATAAACGACATTCTGGATTTTTCTAAGATCGAGGCCGGCGCCATGGAATTGGATCCGACCCCGTTTAATCTCAGAGGCGCGATTGATGATGTGATGGCGCTGCTGGCGACAAAGGCCCGCAAAAAAGGGCTGGAGCTTATCGTTGATTATGCCGCAAACATGAAAAGCGGGTTTGTCGGGGACGCCGGCCGCATTCGCCAAATCATTACAAACCTTGTCGGTAACGCCATTAAATTTACCGAGACAGGCACAGTGATTTTAACCGTGGAGGTTAAGCCCGGCGCCGAAGGACGGTCAGATATATCAATCTGCGTTGAAGATACCGGCATCGGCATATCGGAATCCAAATTCGACAATATTTTTAACAAATTTACCCAAGCCGATGGCAGCACGACGCGCCGCTATGGCGGCACCGGACTGGGCCTGACAATTTCCAGGCATATTTTGGCGCTGATGGGGAGCGACATATGCGTCCGGTCGACGCCGGGCCGCGGGTCAAAATTTTCGTTCGATATTTCCCTGCCCGACAGTGTTAAAACTGAAACCGCGCGAGAAGCCGCGCCTGCACTGCCAAATTTGAAGGCATTAATTGTCGACGATATCGATGTGAACCTGAAAATTTTAAGCGCCCGTCTTTCTCTTTGGGGCGCAAAGCATGAAAAAGCCAAGAGCGCCGACGAGGCGCTTGATCTGCTGGCAAAAGCGCAAACGCAAGGTGAGCCCTACGATTTGATAATCACTGACAATATGATGCCGGACACGTCAGGCTTGCAGCTGGCGAAAACTGTGAAAGCCTCTGCGCACATTCCTGACTTACCGATTATCATGATGTCATCCTGTGACGCGACAATGAGCGCTGCGCAAATGAAGGCCATTGGTATATCCAGCTATTTAATTAAGCCCGTTCGCGAGCAGCGCCTTCTGGAAACTCTCAAAAAAACCGTTGCAGCCGCGCGGCATGCCGCAAAACCGGATCCTGCAAACCCGGCTGCGCGTAATGTCTCTGCAGACATGCAGGTCACGCTCGACGAGATTGAAAGAACGCTGGCCGATATACCGCCCGCGCGCCGGGGGAATTCGCGCGCGGATGCGCTAACGCCCCCTGCTCCGGACGCCGCCAAAAAATCAAATCCCGTCAGCACGCCAAGCGATGCAGCAAAGCCTGAGCGGCGCACTGTATTGGTGGCAGAGGATTTCCCGCTCAATCAAGATGTTGTCCGCCTCATGCTTGTCGACAGCCGGTTTGACCTGCATTTCGCTGATAACGGGCGCATCGCCGTCGATAAATATATGGCCGCGCCCACCGATTATGATGTCATCCTGATGGATGTTTCCATGCCTGTGATGGACGGCTTTGAAGCCTCTGAACTTATCAAGGCGCATCAGGCCGCCAATAATTTGCCGGAGATTCCGATTATCGCTTTGACAGGTCACGCTCTGAAAAATGATCGTGAAAAATGTTTGGACACCGGTATGGACGATTATCTGACCAAACCGATTAAGCAAAACCTCCTGACGCAAACGCTGGAGAAATGGTGCGAGACAGTAAAGTCTGCCCGCCGCACGGCTTAACGCTAATCTCACAAAGCGCCGCTATCACTGACATGCCGGATTAAAACCCGGCCGCTGACACATTTGCGCCTTATCCCTGTCCGTATTACGGTTCAATTCCGCAGTGATATTATCTTATGTGAAGTGAGCCCTTTTATGTCTGTGTCAAAATCTGTCTTCGGTCGCTCTCTCGGGTTAAAACTGCTGCTGGTGTGCGCCTTGGTTTTACTCATGGGAATTCCGGCCCTGTTTATCTCCTTTATCTCTTATGAGCGCGCCGGCCGCGCCGATCAGGTCACCCGCGATGTCAGCGCCCGTTATGGCGGTGACCAGTCCGTTCTGGGACCGATACTCGTCGCGCCTTACACGCGCTACGATCAAGACGGCGCCATTTCCCGAATTGGCCAATATGTTGTTTTCGCCGAATCCGGCAGCGCCACCATCGACGATCTGACGACCGATACGCAGCAGCGCTCCCTGTATAAAGTCCAGACCTATCAGGCGAGCGCCGATTTCAAAGCAAGCTTTGCCCTGCCCGAAAATTTGGACAGCCTAAATGCGGGGCGCACAATCGATTGGAGCCGCGCGCAAATTCTTATCGGTATGAGCGATGTGCGCGGATTACGCGATGACGTGTTCCTGACCGCCGGCGACGGTAAACGCCGCCAATTTGAACCGGCCCTGTCTAATGATCTTCAGGGCCAAATCGGACGCAATAACGATATTTATTCCAAAACGTTCTCCTCTATGCCGACCGTCATGTCGGGTACAGGTCTGCAATATATGTCGGTCGACGTCGGCGACCTGATTGAGACCGGCAGTTTTGACGTTGAGGCTTTGCTGCCGATTAAAGGCGCGCAAAAACTGACCGTCGCGCCCTTTGCCAAATCGACAAAGGCTTTTGTCAAAGGGGATTGGCCTCACCCGGGCTTTCAGGGGAAATTCCCGCCCGACAATCGCGAGATAACGGATTCAGGCTTTTCCGCCGCATGGTCCGTGCCCTTTCTTGCGCGCGGAATCCCGGCCCGAGGCCCGGCCGAAACGCTGAGCTTAGGCACATTCAATCAGCGCGCCATGGGCATTGATTTGGTTCAGATCATCAATCCGTATCAAAAAGTCAATCGCGCTTTAAAATATGCAATCATGTTTATCGGCTTGGTTTTCCTCGCCTACTTTCTGTTCGAAGTCATGATCGGCGTTCGGGTTCATGCCGCGCAATATATCCTTATCGGCTTGGCCCAATGTATATTCTATCTTCTCCTTCTGGCATTTTCTGAGCATGTCGGGTTTGCACTTGCCTTCCTGATCGCGGCCGGCGCAACGATAGCAGCGACAGCCGGCTATGCCGGCGCCGTCTTCGGTGATCGCAAATATGCCCTGCGGGCGGGCTTGGTCTTCGCGGCCGTGTACGCGCTTTTATATGTGCTGATGCAGATTGAAGACTTCGCCTTAATGGTCGGCGCTATTACAAGCTTCCTGGCGATTGCGGGAACCATGTATTTGACCCGCAATATTGATTGGTACGGGATTACGAAGACGCAGGACTGATGCCCTCTTCATCCCCGGCCATTAAACGGCGCGCAGCGAGGTAGTCTTCGCTGCGCATTTCAACAAGGCGCGAGGCGGTACGCGCAAATTCAAAACTGCCGTCTCCTGTCACATAAAGCTGATCAGGCTGCGCCTGCGCGCTCATAATCAGTTTGGTTCGCGTCTCGTAAAGCGCATCGACCAGAGTCACAAAGCGCTTGGCCTCATTGCGCATAGACACATCCATGACCGGGACATTTTCAAGGATTAAAGTTTGAAATGCATTGGCCAGCCGCAAATAATCCGCCGGACCCAAAGGCCGCCCGCACAAACGCTCAAAGCTCGCCCGCGCGGTTCCGGCCGCCGTCCTGCGCAAAATCAACTCGCGCCCCTGAACGGTTAAGACGGTTTCTTTCGGCGTGGCCGGCCCGATGAGCCTCTGCCAGGCGGCCTCTATCGCGGCATCGCTGTCAGGTCCCAAGGGCGCATAGTAAACCGGCGCGGCCGTGAGCTGGCGCAAGCGATGATCAACGGCCCCCGGAAATTCAAAAATTTCCATCTTCGTTTTCAACAGCTCAATAAACGGAAGAAACAGGCCGCGATTAAGACCGTTACGATACAGGTCATCGGGCTCGCGGTTCGACGTGGCCAACACGACCACGCCACGCTCAAACAAATCTTCAAACAGGCGCGAGAGGATCATCGCATCTGTTATGTCTGTAACATGAAATTCGTCAAAACATAAGAGTTTGGCCTGCTGCGCAATCGCTTTGGCCGTCGGCGCAATCGGATCATCGCCGGCGCCGCGCACGGAATGGCCGGTGGCTCTGCGCTCAGCTTTATCCATTTTGCGCCAGGCATTTATGCGCGCATGAACATCCAGCATAAAGGCATGAAAATGAACCCGCTTTTTTTGCTCTACCGGCGCAAGGTCAAAGAAAATATCCATCAGCATGGACTTTCCGCGCCCCACTCCGCCCCAAAGATAGAGACCTTTGGGCGCCGGTTTTGCGCGAAAAAAGCGATGTTTTGCCGGCATATCTTCCAGTCTTTTCAGCAGCGTGTCCAGCCGTCCGGCCGCAGCCAATTGGCTCTCATCACGGGTCAAATCACCCGTATTTATCTTTGCAATCAGCGTTTTTTCTACAGACATATTTTTCGGCTTCTCGGTCAATATCGCTTTCCCCCTTAGACCGTTCATGTTAGGTTAATCAACATGAACGCACGTTAAGGCGTAAAATCTTATGGGGGCGTTGCAATCATCGCCGTTTTTTATACTTACTGAAACTTAGCTGGGAGGCTATTTAATGTTACCACTATATCAAATCTCCGGTGTCCAAGACGCGGCCATCGGTATGCAAGAGAAAACTGCAGGTTTCCTCGACGGCATTCTGCCAAGCTGGGCTGTCGGCCCAATCATCGCACTGATTACAATCGTAGTCGGTTGGTTCATCGCTAAAATCGCCGCTGCTATCGTTGCCGGCATCATCAACAAGACAGGCCTTGGCAGAAGAGCCAAAGCCTCCGGCAATAATATCGGCCGCTCCGCATCATCAGCGGTTTTCTGGTTGGTCTGGTTAATCTTCATCATGATGGGTCTGGCTCAGTTCCCGCTTGTTGCTGATCAGCTCGGCTTCCTGAATACAATGATGGCAGAAGTCTTTGCCTATATTCCGAAAATCGTCGCAGCCGGCATCGTGCTGACCGTCGGTGTGTTGCTGTCGCGCGTTGTTAAAAACGTCATCGCCAGCACTTTGGAAGTTGCGCAGTTCGACAATGTCATCAGTCGCTTCGGCCCTGCTGTTGCAGACACAGAAGTTGCTGCACCGCGCACCTCGATTTCAGCGTCTTTGGCGAAACTGGTCGCTGCGATTATCGTAATCATCGCCGGCATTACAGCCATCAATGTCCTGGACATCCCGGGCATTTCAGAGCCTGTCAGCGATATGCTGCAACTGGTTTTGGCCTATATCCCGCGCATTCTCGGCGCAGCGATTATCCTCGGCATTGCAGTCTTTATCGGCCGCTTCGTCTCCAATCTGGCACAATCAACACTGCCGGCTATGGGTCTGGATAACTCAATCTCTGCGATTGAGGGTTTGGACGGCAACACTGCTGCTAACTTCAAGCCGTCTAAAGTTATCGGTAATCTTGCCTTCATCGCAATCACTTTGCTCGGCCTGACCGCCGCTATGACAGCTCTGGATATTCCGGCTCTGTCAGCAGTCTTCAGCACACTTCTTGCGCTGGGCGGCAAAATCGTTCTTGGCTTTGTCATCATCGGTGCCGGCGTGTTCATCGCCAATACGGTCACCAATTTGATCAAAGGCGCTGTCGGTGAAAACCTGGCCAACGCTGTTCGTTACGTCATCATCCTTTTGATTGCCTTTATGGGTCTGTCAGAAATGGATCTGGGCGACGGCATCATCGAGTCTGCCTTTAACTGGGGCATTGGCGCTGCGGCTGTTGCTGCTGCCATCGCCTTCGGTCTTGGCGGCCGCGAATGGGCCAAAGGTAAGCTTAATGAGCACATGCCTGTTAAGGGCGCGAAGAAGTAATCCTTCATCGCGCATAATTTAAGAAAGCCGCGGTCTTCGGAGCGCGGCTTTTTTTATGTCTGCTGTTTATGTCTGCTGTTTATGTCTGATTAAGCGCCGATTGCGCGGACAGAGGCAGTCAACTGCTCACGCGGGGCGGTCGTATCGAGCGCCAGCAACGCTTCAATGCGGGCCTTACACAGATCATAGACCTGCGCAAACGCCGCCTGGCGGGCCGAGAGCGGCTCCACATGGGCCGGGTCATCGGCAGGCCAGTGCGCGACAATCGGCGGCGTGTCCCCTCTGTGCGGCCAAACAGGGCAGACCTCGCCGGCGGCATTGTCACAAACGGTGATGATAATATCCATGACCGGCGCGTTAGGCCCGGCAAACACGTCCCAGCTCTTAGACGAATAGCCGCCAACCGCGTGGCCCTTGCTCATCAAATGCGCCAGCCCTTCCGGATGCGGAATGCCGGACGGCTTGCTGCCGGCAGAAAATCCGTGCCACATTATGCCGTCAGGGCCCGCGCCCAAATCATTGAGCAGGACTTCGGACAGAATAGAGCGCGCCGAATTACCGGTACACAGGAACAGAACATTGATAGGGGAAGTAAGAGTCATAAATCAAATCAACCGTTGTTTTCACAAAGCGAGGTAGCAGACGATTTATCAAAATTCCTGAAGATAATTTCAGCGTCATAGCCACTAAGGTGACCATACCCCGATTTATCAGCGCGAACCATAGCCTTACCAACCACATCTGCCTTTTGCCAATTGCAAGGTATATTTACTAATCCACATTCCGGCTGGCTGTTAAGTATCGCCTGAACGGTTTCCCAATTTATCGCTGAATAGGTTCTTTCTGATAGCCAGTAGTCAACATCATCATTGCAAAAATTAAAGACAGCTTGCTCAGGCCCCAAATATATTGTGCCTGTGACATCGCTGAAACTCTTTGAGTTTGACGTTGTGCAAGCACTCAAAATTACGCCTGACAAAATCAACAGAAATTTCATTCCCAAAATTCTGCCTATGACCGCTCCACCATCATTTTCTTGGTATCGGCAATCGCCTTGGCGGGGTTGAGGCCTTTCGGGCACACATTCGCGCAGTTCATAATGGTGTGGCACCGGTAAAGCTTGAACGGATCTTCCAGATCATCAAGCCGCTCTGACGTGGCCTCATC